>CANQNM010000165.1 GCA_947625265.1 uncultured Clostridia bacterium | reverse complement strand
TGCTTACCGCCGTCGGTGCGGGTAGTTGCAAGGTGAAGATTGCTTCTAAAGACGGCAAATACACAGTTACAGTTGAGATCACCGTGATCGCCGATTCGGGGGAAGAGCCGGAACCTGCCCCACAGCCGGACGCCGAGGGCAATTGATTCGAAAACCCAACCGCGGCAGGCTGAGTGATTGCTCAAGCGCGTGTGAAAGCCCTGCAGACAGGGGAATGGTCGGTTGAAACTTCTTTTACCGACGTGCCGCTGACTTGTGCGAAAAGTTTTAAGAGAACGGTTGTAATAAAAAAGGCGGAAGTGCACCGCAATCGGCGCACTTCCGCCTTTTTGACATCAGAGTGTTTCAAACTCTCCACAGGGGAAATTCTTCACGGACGCTTTCTTCAAAGAAAAATTGCCGTGGGTTTATGATCCTGACGGACAGAGTGCCCGAAAAGATGAACTTCACGCCTTGCTTTATTTTAAGAATCCGCTGATGATCTGTTCCTCTGCTTCTTTTTCAGAAAGTCCCAGAGTCATAAATTTGATCAATTGCTCGCCCGCGATCTTGCCGATAACCGCTTCGTGTACAAGCGCGGCGTTTACATTGTTGGCGTTGATGCGGGGAATGGCCGAAACGGTGCCTTGGTCCATGATGATGGCGTCACATTCGGTATGTCCGGCGCATTTGGCGTTCCCGTTGACAAGAGAATTGAATTCCTGGTGGGAACTGTCTTTCGCGACAGATCTTGAAACGACATGAGCGGAAGATCCCTCTCCGTTCAGATCCACCACAAAATTGGTCTTGGCGACTTGCCTGCCGTGGGTCATGATTTTTTCGGTGACCACCAGTGAAGCGCCTTTTTTCAGTTCCGCTTGTGTATCCCGGACTGTGGAATCCACCCCTTTGATCTGTGTTGTATTCATTTCCACATGGGCGCCTTCCTCAAGGTAAAGAACGGTTTTGGGGTTCATGATGTTTTCCCCTGTGCCCTCGCCGTCCCCGTAATGTTTTTCCACATAGACCACTTTTGAATTTTTGCCTACATAAAAGGTGTGGACGCCGTCGTGTCTTGATGCGCAGGAGCCGGTGTTGTGAATGCCGCAGCCGGCGATGATGACGATGTCGCAGTTTTCTCCGATGTGAAAATCGTTGTATACCACCTCTTCATAACCTGTCCGACTGATGATCACCGGGATATGGACGCTTTCGTTTACCGTGCCCGGTTTCACATAAATATCGATACCTTTGCCCTCTGCTTTGCTTTCAATGGTGATGTTTGCCGATTGCCCCCGACCCTCCGACGCTCCGTTTTTTCGGATGTTGTACGCGCCTTCTGGAATGCTGTGCAGATCGGCGATCTCTTTTAAAAGATTCTTTTCAATTTGATCGATCATTGTTCTATCACTCTTCTCTTTATAACGGTGTGTGTAAAATTCAATTTTCTCTAATTTTTGAGGATCCAATGTGTCTACTCAAAACTTCCTCTTTTGCCCGCGCAAGAGGCTTGGGAAGGGATCCGGTTTTGCTTTCGGAAGCCGCCTGCGAACGCACAGACCGTTTAAGGACATGCCCTTTACACTTTGTTTTTCAGTGCGTCGCAAAGTCCGTCTCCTCCCAGAAGGCAGGGAAGCACGTCCTCTTTGGATCCGTCTTTTTCCACCTTTCCGCCGGAAATTACAATAATTTTGTCGGCGATATTCATGATGCGTTCCTGATGGGAGATGATCACAATGGAGCCGTTCACCGTATCCCGCATATTCTCGAAAACCTTTATGAGGCTTGAGAAACTCCATAGATCGATGCCCGCCTCCGGTTCGTCAAAGACGGCAAGGGGGGTCTTTCTCGCGAGAACCGTGGCGATCTCTATGCGCTTGAGTTCTCCTCCTGACAAACTGTTGTTGATTTCTCGATCCAAATAGTCTCTGGCGCACAGTCCCACATTTGAAAGATAGGCACAGGCTTCCGAAACCGACAGTTCTCTGCCTGCTGCTATTTTCAAAATGTCCGAAACGGTGACTCCTTTGAAACGCACCGGCGTTTGAAAGGCATAACTGATTCCCATTTTTGCTCGTTCCGTGACGCTCGCGGCGGTCACATCAGCGCCGTTAAAGAAAATCCTGCCCGAATCGGGTGTGTATATACCGGAAATCAATTTGGCGATGGTGGATTTGCCGCCGCCGTTAGGACCGGTGATAACAGTAAAGGGACTGTCAATGGTGAAGGATACGTCCTCCAAAATCATTTTTTTTCGGTTTTCGGCATTTACCGAGAAGGATACATGGTCAAGTGAAAGCATTGCGATTCTACCTTTCCGCTCATTGTAAAATCAGAGGATTTCGGTTTGCGGAATTTTCGGTTTTTCGGCTGACCGGTTTGTCGTTTGCCGGTTCGTTGGGCGCGGCGGACGAATTCCTACAAACCGCCATATTATAGCACATATTTGTCGTTCCGTCAAACCTTTCTTGAAAAATATAAAAGATGCGTGTGTAGTGTTACAATTGATATGAGACTGAAAGGAAAAAAGGTATAGAAAAAGTGATTGAGTTCTGATAGAATAGTTTT
>CANQNM010000164.1 GCA_947625265.1 uncultured Clostridia bacterium | reverse complement strand
GTTGATGTTGAATGCCTGTCCGGCAAGGGCAAAAATGCTTTCCTCAGCGGCCTTTTCACACTTTACAAGCATTTCACCGAACGCCGCAAGTCCCTCGGTATCCAAAAGGAAGCCCTTCTCCTCACACCGGGCAAGCACCGCCGCCATGGGCAGTTCAATTTCCCTGTACAGTCGCTGCGCACCCTCGTCTCTCAGTCTCTTTTCCAAAACTTTTGACAGTTCCAGAACGGTGCGTGCGCACGGCTCCCGTTCCACAGGCCCGTCCAGATAGTTCTGCGCCAGTGTTTCGAGGGCGTAGTCCCCTGTTCCCGAAGAGAGCACATACGCCGCCAGCATCGGATCATCCTGCACCGTAAAATCCCCAACACCGTGTTTTGACAGCATATGCAGAAAATTTTTGCTGTCGTATACGCAAATTTTTCGATCGGGAGTAAAAAAAAGCGGCGGCGCCGAAATATCGAAATTCTCGGCAAAAAAATCCTCTTCCCCGGCGCTGACGTACATTCCTCCATCTTTGAACATCACCGCCGCGGGCTCCCTGAGAGCGCACAGCCTCTCCGCCGTCGCCTTCTTATAAGTTCTTTCGGCATTCCGCGAAACCTGCGCGTCCTGCTTTGTCAGATTCAGCCGGGCAATGACCGACGTGAACTCCAGTTCTGCAAGCAACCCGTACAGTTCAGGAGACCGCTTCGGCAAACAGAACTCCGTGTCCAGAGGTACCTCCCGACAAATTTTTGAGAGATCCCTTGAAAGATAGGCGCTGTCCTTTGAATTTTTCAGTTTGTTTCGCACGCTCTCCCGAATGGCGGGGCTGTCAATCTGGGCGTATACCCCGTCAAGACTGCCGAATTGAGCGATCAGCGGCAACGCCGTTTTTTCCCCCACGCCCGGAACGCCCGGAATGCAGTCGGACTGATCGCCCATCAGCGCCTTCGCATCGACAAACTGCTCCGGAAAAATTCCGTATTTTTCAAAAAATTTGTTCCGGTCGTAGGATACCGTCTCTCCCTTTGAAATAAGAAGCACCGAAACTGCGTCGGAAATCAACTGCAAACTGTCCCGATCCCCCGTCAGAATGCAGCAGCGGTCGCCCGCCTCCTCAACTTTTCGCGCGATGGTTCCCAGAATATCGTCAGCCTCGTACCCCTCAAGCGAAAGGACGCCGTAACCAAACGCCCTCAAAAGGTTTTTTGCCGGCTCCATTTGGCTGTACAGTTCCTCTTCCATGCCCTTGCGGTTCCCCTTGTACCCCTCATACATCCGGTGCCGGAAAGTGGGCGCGTGCAGGTCGAAAGCGACCTGCACACTGTCTGGATGAATTCTCTCTACCTGCGCGAGAATCATGTTCAGCATTCCGTATATGGCCTCTGTGCGCTGCCCTTTGCCATTGGTCAACGGACGCACCCCAAAATAGGCTCTGTTGATCACGCTGTTTCCGTCCACAGCCAGAACGGTTTTCATCTTCGTCACCCTGCCTTTGCCTGGCAAAGGCTCCTTTCCTTCGGAAATCGGAACGGTCAAACGGTCGTTCCAAAAAGAGAGAACTTTTCCCTTTTGGCGTCAAAAAGCCCGGGAATACGCGCATAGAGCGTCTGCTCTGCCCCTTTTTCTTCTTTTTCCAAACCCATTCCCGCCCAAAAGTCTTTTTGGCCCTCCCGCGGGAATTTCGAAACGCTCTCGTCACAGGTTCATCGGTTCACCGATTCACAGGTTCACGGATCCACGGGTCCACGGATTCTCGGATCCACGGGTTCACGGGTCCACAGGTTCATGGGTTCATGGGATTTTTCTTTTCTGTCCGGTCAGCGGATTGATTTTCCCGTCAACGCTTGCAAAAAACGCTTCCTCTTCCTCTTTGGACACGTCCGTCACGTTTTCCACCAGATTTCCGTCAACAAAGGTTCCCGAGTGGCTGCCGCCCTCGACGAAATATATGGTGCCTTCTCCATCGGGTTTGTTGTTTTTGAAATACCCCACATAAACATTTCCCGTGGCATAGAAATAATACCCGAAACCCGAGCGCACATCTTTGCTGTAGCCCCCGAAATAGCGGTCCATTCCCCCGCCGTTTGCCGGGATGAGCACCTCAGCCTGCTTGTCCTCTTTCACGTCCTGAGAGAAGTTTCCGGCATATACCGTGCCGTCGGCCGCGGTATACACACCGTACCCCTCCCGCCGATCGGCAAGAAATCCGCCCTCATACTGTGCGACGATCTCTCCGCCGGTGATCCAAAAATATTTTCCTTCCCCGCTCTTTTTTCCGGCGGAGAAACTGCCTTCATAGCGATCGCCCGCAGCGTATTGGTACACGCCGTAGCCGTGGAAGCGGTCGTTGGCGAATCCCCCTTCATAGGTGTCGCCTCCGGCATATACCATTTTTCCCTCGCCCTGCCGCTGCAGTCCGTCCATCTCCCCCTCGTAGCGGTCGCCGTTGGAAAAGGTGATGACATACAACCCGTCGTCGTTCCTTTCCACCGCCGCCCGCCTGGCGTCATAAAACAGTCTTCCCTTTTTGAGTTTCCCCTCCCTGTCCACAAATCCGATAAAGGAG
>CANQNM010000163.1 GCA_947625265.1 uncultured Clostridia bacterium | reverse complement strand
GCGCGTGAACATTGTGTTTTTCACGCCGCGTTCCGAAGCGGCGGTGCTGTGTGCTAAAATCTATGCACAAAACCGTTTCGGTATGCGTGCGCGCCGAAAAACCTCTCTCTCCTTTACCCCTTCGGTCGTCGGACTTTTATTCGCACCGCACCTTTACAAGCAGCAGCCTTCCCCTGTTCAAAGAGATTCTTGCCTTTTTTCCCGGCAAAACCTCGTTGCTGATCCCGTAGGGGTATTCGCAGGTGATCACGCCGTCCCGAAGGGGATATTTTGCGTTCTCAATTCCAATGCCCGCGGCCTCACCCGAGATGTTCAGCAGTGAAAAAAAGAGAAAGGAGTCCTCCACATACGCGGGTGTTTCCGATACGATTTCCATTTCCGAATAGTCGTCAACAATTTTCGCCTTCTTTTTTTGCGCATCGAGCATCAGAAGAACCGAAAGGTTTCCAAGCGTGTGATCAATCCTTCCTCCCGTGACGCCCACGAGCAAAAATTCCTCAAAACCGCGCTTCAACGCCTCTTTCGCGGCATACACCGTGTCGGTATCGTCCTTTTCCCTAGGCAAAACGACGGTTTCAATATCCAGATCGGGAAGGGGATGTGAATCAAAATCCCCCACGATCAGATGTGCGGGAACACCCAGAGCGGGCATGTGGTTCAGTCCTCCGTCACAGAAAATATAAAAATCATCCTCCCGGAGTTCCCGCCGAATGGCGGCGTAATCCCCGATTTTCGCCCCGCCGACAATCACGCACCTGCGCATATCCCGCTCCCTTACATTTTTTACAGTATATCAATATATTCGCCGTTCAACGCCTTATTCATGCTGCGTACGGCGCAGAACTTTCCGCACATGGAGCAGCTGTCCTCATTCTCCGGTTTTCGCTGCTCCCGAATGCTCCTTGCCGTTTGAGGATCTATCGCGCACGCCCACTGTTTCTCCCAGTCAAAAGTGCGTCTGGCGTCGGCCATGGCGTCGTCCAAGTCCCTCGCGTGGGGAATGCCCTTGGCGATGTCCGCCGCGTGCGCGGCAATTCTCGACGCGATGATGCCCTGTTTCACATCCTCCAGATTGGGCAAAGCCAGGTGCTCCGCCGGCGTCACGTAGCAGAGGAACGCCGCACCCGCGGAAGCCGCTATAGCGCCTCCGATGGCGGAGGTGATATGGTCATATCCCGGGGCAATGTCGGTCACCAACGGCCCCAGCACATAGAAAGGCGCGCCCATGCAAACCGTCTGCTGCAGTTTCATGTTGGCGGCAATCTGGTCAAGAGGCATATGTCCGGGTCCTTCAACCATCACCTGTACGTCTTTTTCCCACGCACGTTTGGTCAGTTCCCCAAGTCTGACAAGTTCCTCAATCTGGCATACGTCCCCCGCGTCCGCAAGACATCCCGGGCGGCAGGCGTCTCCCAAAGAGATCGTAACGTCATATTCCCGGCAGATCTCGAGAATCTCATCGAAGTATTGATAGAAAGGGTTTTCCTCTCCGGTCATGCACATCCAGGCAAAAACCAGCGAACCGCCTCTGGAAACAATGTTCATCTTTCTTTTGTGTCTTTTTATCTGTTCCACAGTTTTTCTCGTGATTCCGCAGTGCAGCGTCACGAAATCCACCCCGTCCTCGGCGTGCAGGCGCACAACGTCGATGAAATCCTTAGCCGAAAGGGTAGAAAGATCCCTCTGATAGTGGATCACGCTGTCGTATACCGGCACCGTTCCGATCATCGCGGGACATTCGGATGTCAGTTTTCTCCTGAACGGTTGAGTGTCTCCGTGGGAAGAGAGGTCCATGATGGCCTCAGCGCCCATGTCAACCGCCGCCATGACTTTCCGCATTTCAACGTCGTAGTCCTTGCAGTCCCTTGAAACGCCGAGATTCACATTGATCTTGGTGCGCAGCATCGAGCCGACGCCGTTCGGCTGCAGACAGTCATGCAGCCTGTTTGCGCAGATTACAACTTTTCCCTCGGCCACCAGTTTACGAATTTCCTCCTCCGTGCGGTATTCCTTCTTCGCCACCGCCTGCATTTCAGGAGTGACGATGCCGCGCCTCGCGGCGTCCATTTGCGTCGTATAGTTTCTCATGCTTCGTGTATTCCTTTCACTCTCTGCGGAAAAGAGGACGGCGGATCGGTCGGAACAAAAATTCCGCGCACCGCTTTTGGTTTTTTCTCTTTCCGCTTATGCATTTATATGCTTTTTGCCGATTGATCCGGCTCTTCGGCCTCTTCAAAAAAACGGCCGCCCCCGTCAAATCCGTGCTGCAAAGGCCCGGATCCCTTCCCCAAATTCAGCCGTGCCTCCAATGCCCGGGAAACGAACTCCTTGGCCCTGTACACAGCCTCCTCCAGTCCAAATCCCTTGGCAAGGTTGGAGGCGATGGCGCTGGAAAGCGTGCACCCGGTGCCGTGGGTGTTGGGATTGTCAATTCTTTTTCCCCTGAACAAACGGCATTTCCCCTGCATACAGAGCAGATCGTCTGCGTCGCCGACGCTGTGTCCGCCTTTCAGAAGCACCGCGCAGCCGCAACGCTCCTCGATTCTTTCGGCGGCCTTTTTCATATCCTCTTCCCCCGCAATGGACATGCCCGACAGAACCTCCGCCTCGGGACTGTTGGGCGTGACCAGCGCGGCCATAGGCAGAAGTTC
>CANQNM010000162.1 GCA_947625265.1 uncultured Clostridia bacterium | reverse complement strand
CTGAAATCGGGAAAATATAAGATCAACGAAATCGCCACCCAGTGCGGCTTCGACAACATGTCCTACTTCACCAAAACCTATAAGCGCGTCATGGGCGCCCTTCCTTCCCAGGAACAGTCTCGCTAAACGTCGCGGACATTCGTTTCATGCATATTCCGCAAACGTCCCTGCTGGGTTTGCCCTCCAATTTTCAGACACTTATCACAGACTGCCCTGCTTGTCACAGATCGTCCTGTGTTTTGCAGTCGGCATGGCTTTCCGATGCCGCAATCGGCTGCATACGCCGACCAACTTTCTTTCTTCGCGTCGGCACACGGTTTAGAAAACCTGCTTCACCGCTTGAAATCGAACGTCATTTTCGCATCCGGCGCCATCCGCTTTACCCGATTTCATCCGCTGCATCATCAAAAGCATCAACAATGAAAATCATTCGTTTTAAATTCAATGAACTGTTGAAGTTGAAAAAGAAAAACTCAACGATTACTTGCTGTAAAAATCTAATTGTTGTGTTAACATTGAAGCAGGCGCCTGATCAAAATTGTGTACAAGAAAAGAGGTAAACTATGTTTGATATGAATCAAGTTGGATTAAACATCTGCCGTCTAAGAAAATCCGCTGGTATTACTCAGATGGAACTGGCAGACAGATTAGGAATCAGTTTCCAAGCCGTATCCAATTGGGAACGCGGAATCAGTATGCCGGATATATCTAAACTGAATGAACTTTCATCCCTTTTCAATGTTTCTATTGATGAAATCTTAAACAATAAGCGGGCAGGTGAGATTGCCGAAAAATTGCTTGAAAATCAGGTCGTTGAGAATGTCAAAATCGAAGAGGTGAAGGAAATTGCGCCGATTTTGCATGAACAGGAAGTTGATATGCTTGTCAACTGCAATAAACATAATTTAGACGCGAGAGATATTTTACCTGTCGCACCGTTTTTAAGTCAGGAATTTATTGATCAATTTGCAGAAGAATTGGTGAGTAAAAATCAATCGCTCTTTCATGCTCTGCCAATAGCACCCTTTATCAGCACGCATATCTTAGACAAAGAAGCGGAAAAAATATTTGAACAGACGGGAGATGTGGGACGGGTTGCCCCTGCGGCTCCTTTTCTCAGCAATGATCTTATAGACCGCCTGGCGGATTCCGCCTATCAAAAAACCGGTGATCTTGCTTCTTTCCAATGTATTGCTCCCTTTGTAAGTTCTGCTAAAATCAATGAGTGTGCAATGAAAGCCTATTCGGAGAGCGGAATCAATGCCGTTTTACCATTGGCGCCTTTTATCGGCACAGATGTATTGAATCATATGGCGAAAGACTCGCTTGAAAAATTCGGTCTTTCCGGGATTGCCCCGATACTGCCGTTTATCAACAGCAAAATTCTGGAAGATTACATTACAAAAAACGGTGTGAATTGATTTTTTCTTTGTTTCCCGCAGCGCAAAATTTGACCGTCCGGGCGAGTTTGCCCGGACGGTCGTTTTTTCATATTTCAAACCCATCGGCAATGCCGTTCAATCGTGCGGTATCCTTCGTCGTGTGGTATCCTTCCTTGATAGTACATTTCGGTGATCCGCGACGCACTGTGCCCAAGCAATGTCCGCAATTCCGTCTGCGGCGAAATCCTGTTTCGGCGACAATACTTTTATCGACCCGTCGGGCTGCCTGACGCCATTTACAAGTGTTGACGCAAACATGCGCCAAATGAGCACGAACCGCACTTTTCAATCCAGCGCCTTCGAAGATGCGGCAGTACCGCTTGCGAAAGTTCATCGGACGCACACAGACCGACTTTTATTGGACTTCGATGCTGATCGGAAAGAACTACGAAAAGGATGGCGGCTACTGGAACACAACCTGGAAATGACGGCTCGGGCGTTTGCCCGCTATGTCATGGATAAACTGCCTTACATTTCCGATTATCTCCGGGGCGCGGTTTCAACAACAGGAAAATTTTTTGTTGGAAAATCCCTCAAAAACATACAAGCGCAGAAAAAACGGTCACTTCTCCTCGGGCAAAATAGGCTGCGTAAGAGAAAAACCGGAAGGATTCGGATATGCCGACGAATTCTCTTCCTCTCTTTCTTCATCGCCCGAATGAACCGCGATGTATCGAACCTGAAATCTGGTACGATCATAGAGCATGGGCAGAATATCCGTACAGCGGTCGCCCGCCACAACGAAATGGGCCTTCAGCTGCAGATCAATGGGCAGAAACGCGTCCATCAGGTGTCTCGTAGTGTCGATATCACTTTTCGAAGGCTTCGCTTCTCCCGACGGATGATTATGCGCCAGAATCAGTGAAACAGCGTTCTTTTTCATAGCCGTCTCCACAAGTTTCCGCGGATTCACGGCGGAGGAATTCACAGATCCGACGTGAACGCGCTCAAAGGAAATAAGGCGGTTGCCGTTGTCGAGAAGGAGCATGGTGACTTCCTCCTCGGTCTTGCTCAAATAGTAATCGATGAAAAAACTCGCCGCCCTTTCGAGCGAGGAAAAATTCATGTGCCTGCGCACCTTTTCCTTCGAATACCTTTCACAGAGCGCCGGTATAACCTTCAAAAATGCCGCGGCGCATCTGCCCACTCCCTTTACCTCCTCCAACTCTCTCACATCCGCGTCAAGAACGCCTTGCAGATTTCCGAAACGTTGGATGTAGTGTTACAATTGATGTGAGACTGAAAGGAAAAAAGGTATAGAAAAAGTGGTTGAGTTCTGATAGAATA
>CANQNM010000161.1 GCA_947625265.1 uncultured Clostridia bacterium | reverse complement strand
CTACCGCCGCTTCATTGGCACCGTTGAGCGCCGCTCCCGCAAGGCCCCCCTCCTTCATGGTCCGCACTGCCAGCGGCAGAAGCGGGAAGGTTTGGGTATCGGGTCTTTGAAAGGTCAACTTTCCGATTTTTTCAAAGTCCAACGGTTCCAACGGGCTTTCACTGCGTAAAGGGTATGTGAGGGCATATTGTATGCAGTCCCGCATGTCGGGCAGCGACAACTGAGCGATCACGGTATGATCCACGAACTCCACCATCGAATGGACAATGCTCTCCCGGTGCACCAGAACCTCGATCATTTCAGGGGGAACATCAAAAAGGTGCGCCGCTTCAATGATTTCAAAACCCTTATTCATGAGCGTTGCCGAATCCACCGTGATTTTGGCGCCCATGGCCCAGGTGGGGTGCGCCAGCGTCTCCTTGACGGTCACCTGCAAAAGTTCCTCTCTTTTCTTGCCGAAGAATGGTCCGCCGGAGGCGGTGAGCAGAATTCTTCTCAGTTCTTCCCGCCGCCCTGCCTGTAAGCACTGAAAAATCGCTGAATGTTCACTGTCTACGGGGAGAATCCGAACACCCCGTTTTCGGGCCAACTTTTTGACAAGTTCCCCGGCGCACACCAAACTTTCCTTATTGGCCAACGCCAGCGTTTTTCCCGCCTCGATCACAGAAACTGTGGGAAGAAGTCCGGCCCTTCCCACAATGGAATTGATGACGGTATCCGCAAGAGAATTTCCAGGAATTTCACAGATCCCCTCTTTGCCTGACAGGACTTTTACCTCAGTGTCCGCCACCCGGATCTTCAAGTCCCTTGCCGCCTCTTCGTTGGCCACCGCGCAAAAGCGTGGGCGGAATTCCCTGATCTGTTTTTCCAGCATCCCGACACTGCTGCCCGCCGCCAATGCATCCACCCTGTACCCCTTGAATTTTGCCACCTCCAGCGCCTGTCTGCCGATGGAACCGGTGGAACCGAGAATCGCAATTGTTTTCATTTCCATATTCCTGATTTCTATCCTTTGCTCAACGCCCGGATCGTATTCCGGATGAGTTTGAAGATTTTGTTTCCCATTTGTTCCAACATTATGTGAAAAGTTGAAAACCGAAAGGGAGGTCATAAAGGATAATCAAAAGCGGAGCCGCCGCCAAAACGCTGTCAAAACGGTCGAGAATTCCGCCGTGCCCAGGCAAAATTTTTCCGTAATCCTTGATCCCGTAGTGCCTTTTCACAAGCGACGCGATGAGATCGCCCGCCATGGAAGCCACCGACATAAGAATTCCCGCGATAATCAGCGGCAAATACTTTGGCTCCGCTGACGTAAACAGACCCACAAACAGACCGTAGAGCACCATGAACACCACGGCAAACAGCAACCCGCCCGCGGCCCCCTCCACGGTTTTCTTGGGGCTGACGTCGGGAATCAATTTGTGCTTTCCCAGCAGTCTGCCGGAAAAATAGGCGAAAATATCGGTGATCCAGGAAACGCAGAACGGAAGGATAAACAAAAATTTTCCCTCATGTTCAAAACGGAGAAGATAAATGGAATTGAAACTGATCAGCGTATAAAAACACATGGTAAAAAGGATGGCGCAGTCCCCCAACCTGATTTTCCCTTTGGAAAAAACAGAAACCGAGAGCATGTAAAAGGCGATGATGAAAAAAATGATGGCGCCGTACTCAAAAAATTTCTCCCGTTGCTCTTCAAAAAAAATCAGCAAGGGCAATCCCAGCGCCGCAAGCAAAAGCGGCGCCGACATCCACCACTTTTTTAAAAGTCCCGTCGCAGATGCCAATTCACACACCGAAAGAATCCCCAGCAACTGCATGAGAAACGCTCCGGCGTATGTATGGGAAAAAATCAGAAGCGGGAGAAGCACCGCGAAACCCACCACTGATGTGATCACTCTCGTTTTCAAATTTTTGATCGTTCCTTTCCTGAAATTTCAAATGTCTCAAAGGCAGCGAATACCGGTATTCGGCCGAAAAAGCCGCCTAACCTTTCGGTTTCGGACGTTTTGCCCGTAAAAGAAAACCGTCGGCGCAAATTTCGCCGGTCGTACGCACAAACGTAGGATCGGTTTGTGCTCTTTCGCTCTTCAAACCACCGCGCCGTAGCGCCTGGTTCTGGCGCCGAACGCCTCGATTGCCCGGTCGATCTCTTCGTCATTCATGTCGGGCCAAAGGGTGTCCGTGTAGTAAAACTCGCTGTAGGCAGCCTGCCAAAGAAGAAAGTTCGACAGCCGCTGTTCTCCCGCAGTGCGTACGATCAGATCGGGGTCTGGACTGTTTTTCGTATACAGCCTTGACGAAATATCCTCCTCGCTCACTTCTGTCTTTCCTTCCTTCAAAAGGCAGTTCACGGCGCGGACAATTTCCGCCCGCGCTCCATAATTGAGCGCAACGTTCAGAATGTATGTCCCCTTTTCCGATTCTTTTTCCAATTTTTCCATCTGCTTGCGCAGTTTGCCCGAGAACGCGTTCTTGTCTCCCAAAAAGATTACGCGCGCATCATTTTTTCGAATCTCCTCGAAAGCGTCTTTGATATAGGCGGTAAACAGAGTCATCAGCGAAGACACCTCCCGCTCGCTTCTCTTCCAATTCTCTGTGGAAAAAGCGTATACCGTCACATTTTTTATTCCGGTGTTGAAACAATAGTCCACAATATGTCTAAAGACCTTCGCGCCTTCCTTGTGGCCGAACTCCCTGGGCATGCCCCGCTTTTTTGCCCATCTTCCGTTTCCGTCCATGATGAAGGCAATGTGCCTCAGATTCTTTTCCTCCACCAGTTTTCTGCTGCTCTCCATCGACATGACGCTTTCATCCTCTCTAAAAACTTTTTGTCTTTCGGACTGCCGCCGCGCCGCTGAACCACGAGGAGGTCATCGCCGCGGGGGATATGATCGCCGAGCGGT
>CANQNM010000160.1 GCA_947625265.1 uncultured Clostridia bacterium | reverse complement strand
CCGACTGCCCGGAATCGTGGAGACGGGTCCTGTTTTCCCGGAGATTTGGTCGGCGAAATCTATCAGTTGTTTCCGATCCGCCTCATCCGGTCTGCCCGTGGCGTACTGCGGCATGATGGAATGCTCGGCGACAGCGGATATTGCTGCCGTTACCTTAAAACCGCATTCCTTTGCGGCATCTTCCATCTCCACAAGCGTATCCTCGTATGCCCGGTTTCCATAGACGCAGACGAGGACGCAGTTTGCTCCGTTCCCATGAATTTTCTTGAGTCGCTCGATTGCCACGGCGGGCGCACGTCCGCCAAAAGACGGCATGGCGATAACGACCATATCCTGACCGGTGATTTCACATTTGCTAAAGTCTTTCTTTGCGTCGCTTAAATCGATCTTTGCCGGGTTTTCGTTCCAGTGTTCTCCGATAATATCGGTGACTTTTTCAGTGCCTCCTGTGGGACTGAATACGATCTCTACTACGTTCATAAAAAATCCTCCTTGATGATTTATGAGATAAAATGTTCAGCAGACTGAACGATGCACCTAAAGCCTTTTCCGCATCAGGTTGATACAGTCGGCCAGTGTTTTCTCTGTAAGCGCACGGGAAAATGTATCTTCTATCTCCGTGAACATATCGGTTAAAACCGGTTTGATATGCCGTCCAACGATACATTCGTCGCTTGGATTCTGATGAAGGTCAAAGATACGAGGCGTTTCCGTTTCATTGACTGCCTGATAGATTTGAAGGAGTGTCAGTTCCTCCACTTTCGGCTTTAATGTGAACCCACTGACGCCGCGACGACTTTCAACGATGTCCTTTTTCTTGAGCAGGCCGATGATCTTCCGGATGTAACTGGCGTTGGTTCCGACACTCGCGGCAATTTCCTCTGAAGTGAGCGGTTTTATTGATTCGGAAATCAAAATCAGCGTATGAATGGCGGAAGAAAATTTGGTATCCATGACAAACCTCCTCCTTTCTTGTATAAGTATCTGATACAAATACATTATATGCAAAAACAAGAAGTTTGTCAATAGGCTCATAAGAAAAACCGGGCATCACCCGGCACACATTTTACACCGCACAAAAAATCGTTGCACTTCACTTGACAATTCGAGAGGAAAAGTCCCCTAAAAACCTTCAAAAAATTTTGAGAAAAGAGGCAGATACTTTCTTCGCGTTTGAAAGGCGGGTTTGTCTGCAGGCTGACAAAAGAAAAATTGCTTTTGTTTTATGCTGGAACAAAAAATCAAAGAAAACTTGGCAAAATGTATTGACAATAAAACTTGGCAGTGCTATAATCAAGGAGTGACAAGAAAACTTGTCAGTGATATTGGGAGGTTTAATTATGGACAAGGAAGAAGTTTTAGCAAAAAGCAGAGCGGAGAATAAGAACAAGGACGTGTACGAGCAAGAAGTCTTAAAGCAAGCGAGTAAAAGTGCGGTCAGAGTTCAGTTGATTTTGGGAGCTATCTTTTTCGTGACACAGATATTTGTCGGCGAGGGCATAAACTGGGGAATATATGCGCTTGTTTACAGCGCAAATATGACGACATTCTGGGTGAAATATATAAAACTTCATTGTAAGCACGAACTTGTATGGGCAATCGTCTATACGATACTTGTATTGGTAATGTCTGGATATCACATCTATAATCTGATTGCATCATCCACGATCCTGTAAGACGGTGAAAGATATGGATGATAAGTTGATATTAAAAAACCGCCTTAAAGAGGCACGAACGGAACTGAAAATATCACAAAACAAACTGGCTGAAATGGTCGGTGTATCTCGGAACACAATCAGTTCCATTGAAACAGGACAGTTTAATCCTACAGCGAAATTAGCGCTGGTTCTATGTATTGCATTGGATAAGAAGTTTGAAGATTTGTTCTACTTTTGAAGTTACTTAATGCTCAAAAAACAGCGGCGCAACCTGTAGTTTACATTTAGAAACCCAAAAATGGTGGCTTTCATTGTTCAAACAGGTATCATTAAATATAAGCAAATCACGCAAATTGGGGGGGCACCATATGACATTAGGCGATAAACTATCAAAACTACGAAAAGAAAACAATTACACGCAAGAGCAACTTGCAGAAATTCTCGGTGTTTCCAGACAGGCAATCAGCAAATGGGAAAGCAATATTGCATATCCTGAAACAGAGAAATTACTGAGGCTTGGCGAACTCTATGAGTGTTCAATGGACTATCTCTTAAAGGACGAAAATAACACACCTACATCTGTTTCAAAATCAAAAACTATTACATTAAATTTTTCAAATCCTAATTTTGAAAGAGTGAGTAATAAGAATTTTCATGGTTTACCGCTCTGGCACATTAACATTGGATATGGACGCACAGCAAAAGGCATAATTGCTATCGGATTTACGGCAAAGGGTGTTATATCCATTGGTTTGTTTTCCCTTGGGATAATTTCTTTTGGTCTGCTTTCCGTGGGAATTCTGGCATTAGGGGTTTTGGCAATCGGCCTTTTATCTGCTGGAGCATTCTCATGCGGCGTAATTGCGCTTGGAGCGATCAGTATCGGGATCATATCTATTGGCGCAACATCTGTCGGCTATTTTTCAGCCGGAGCTTTAGCGATTGGAAAATACTTTGCGATAGGCGACCATGCAATAGCGCAAATCGCTTTAGGTGACACAAAAGCAATCGGCAGCGTATATCAAAAACTTGGGGAACTTACCATACAGGATATTGCCGATGTAAAAGAATTACTTGATGCAAATGTTCCATCTTACCTTTCTTGGGCAAAAAAATTGATAGAGTTGTTTGTTTAATAATGAAGGTTATGATGCGTATGACAATGTTTAAAAAGAATGGATACTTTGCCCCGTATGCGGAGCAAAAAGGCGTGACAGAATGCGAGGATACTGTTTTGAAAAACTACCCATGAAAACACGAATATGTCCACTGATCGTTTTTAATTTTCGCCGGCACCTCTAAAAATTTTCTCCGGC
>CANQNM010000159.1 GCA_947625265.1 uncultured Clostridia bacterium | reverse complement strand
TGGTGCAGATTTTTTATCAGATTATGAATAGGTGAAATGAAATCTCTCATTCCAAAACATGGCCGTCACAAATCGGCAAGCAATGCCTGTTTGTCGGGCAGGCAAAAAACGCTTGCCCCGGAAGACTCCCCAAACCCCAAGATCGCCACCTGCGGTGACGGCTGCGCTTCCTGCGGAAGCTGGAACACATAAGCGAAATCAGGAATTGCAGGATTTTGTATTGTCCCGCTCGCCGCCATGCTCTGCGGGCTGTTAAACAACGAGCCACAGGTGCAAGCCGCTTGGAAGAGTATACCGTGCGAGGGTAAATACCCGGAGCCGGAGGAACTGATCGTTTGTGCAGCGAAAGGGACGGCGGCTAAACTGCTTTGAACCCCCGTTGTCGTTTTGAACCCCCTACGGCAGAAAAGTGAACCCCCCAAAAGATTTTGAACCCCCTAACCGAAAAGGGGGTTCGTTTGTATCAAAATTGTGGTTATTTGCCAAAATCGGCAAGAATTGCTATAGTTTTGCCGATTTTTACTTTTTCACTCTTCACTTTTCACTGTTCACTCTTTCACTTGGACGATTCTTGAAGCAGAGGTAGGAGTGAAGAAGCGCAGAGTTCCCTTTGGGGTCAGTTGAAATTTCATTCGTTCTTGCCCTGTGGGTGGGCAGACGCAATGTTCCCCGCACGCGCACGGCACAGTAAAAACTATATCCGTAAAGGGAAACTTCACTTCACTGAAAAAGAGAAGAACCGAATTTTTTGAGACTATTTTACAAAAAAATTGAATTTTTGTCCATGGCACGGCATCAAAAAGGAGTTATACTGTACCATGAAATCCCCGAGGAATACACCCGCGGGAAGAAAGGAAGTGTCTCCAATGGAATCTTTCTGTACCGAATACCGTAATGGGTCTTCACCTGAAAAACCTTCGACGGAAAAGTCGACAGCGACAGTGGGAACGGTCTTTCAGATCCAACGTTTTTCGATTCACGACGGACCGGGTATACGAACCACCGTATTTCTGAAGGGATGTCCGATGCGGTGCCTGTGGTGTCATAATCCGGAGTCGATGAAACCGGAAACCGAACTTGGATACCGAAGAAATCGCTGTGTCGGTTGCGGACAATGTGTACTTGCCTGCCCACAGGGCGCTTTGACGGTTTGCAAAGAAGGGATCCGGCGCGACGGAGCGCTCTGCCAGGTCTGTCTTGCCTGCACCGCCGCCTGCCCCACCGGGGCCATGGAAGCCTACGGGCGGCGCATGACCCCCGCCGAAGCGGCAGACGCGGTTCGGCTCGACAAACGGTATTATGACAAAACAGGCGGCGGGGCAACCTTTTCCGGGGGAGAACCGCTTTCTCAGCCGGAATTTGTGAGGGAAACCGCGGAACTGCTCCGCAGGGAAGGAATTCGCACCGCCATTGAAACCTCGCTTTATGCCGCGCCGCATGCTCTTGAGGAAGTGGCGCCGATCTGCGATTACATCATGACGGACATCAAAGTCATGGACGACGCTGTTCACCAAAAAGTCACCGGATGCTCCAACCGTCGGATCCTCGCAAACCTTGTCCGGCTCGCCCGTTACCCGGTGCCGGTGCTCATTCGGATTCCGGTGGTTCCGGGCATTAACGACAGTGCCCAAAATGCGGAACAGACTGCCCGGTTCCTTTTTGAAAATACCCCCTACCGAAAGATTGAACTTCTCCCCATGCATAAGTTGGCCACGCATAAATACGAGGCATTGGGACTGGATTATCCCGCCCAAGACATTCCCCTGCCCACCGAAGAGGCCGTACGGCAAATGGCTCGGACGCTTCGAACAATGGGAATGGAAGTTTTAGAAAAATGAAAGGAGCAAACATCATGACAATGCAGGAAAAAGTCGAACGTATGCGAGAAGAAACTCTGGAATTGCTGCGAAACAAACCGACCAACAGCACTCTGACCGAACGCTGGTTCCTCCTTGATGAGGCTTGGGAGCAGGTGCGCGAACTTCCCCAACCTCTCGCAGAGGGACAGGGACTGGCCTATGTACTCGAACACGCCTCCCTGCCGGTAAGCAATCATGATCTGCTTTTGGGCAGGTTTGTGGATAAAGTTCCCACAAAAGAGGAAGAAGCGCGCTTCCAAGAACTCTGGAAGGAAGGACGGCAGCGGCACAACCCCATCACCCGCTTCAACAACGGCCACATCACGCTGGATTGGAGTCATCTTCTCAAACACGGCATCGGCGGTTACATCCGACGCTGCGAAGAGAAACTCAAAAGTGAGGAGAAGGCAGACGCTCCCGAAAAGACCCTGGTTTTCCTTAAAGGAATGCTGCTCGTCTATAAAGCCTGCCGGCGTTACATCGAGCGTTACAGCGAAGCGGCGCGTCTAGCCGATCAGACGGAACTGGCGGATGTTTGTACGGCGGTGATTGAGGACGCGCCGAAGACATTCCGTGAGGCGCTGCAACTCATACTGTTGATCCTCAATATTTACCAAATTTACGCCGGCAATGCCACTACCACTTTGTGCTGCGGTCGCATGGATCTTCTTCTCTATCCTTACTATGAAGCCGATGTCGCCGCCGGACGGATAACAAGAGAAGAGGCCGGATGGCTTATTGATGACTTCAACTGCAAAACCTGTCTCCCCCTGGGACGCGGCGAACATCAGATGGCCGATCCCCAAAAAGGCGGAAACATCACCGGATTTAAGCGCAATCATGTCTACGACGACCCGATTTATGTCATTCTCGGCGGCAAGGGAAACGTAGGGGGAGGATCGGACAATCCACTGACCCTTCTGTTTCTGGAACGAATCATCCCCAGGTTTGAAAACCCGGTGTACATCTACCGCCGGTCTTCCGAAACCTCCGAAGAAATGTGGCGCCTGGTCTGCCGCAAGCTGCGCGCCAATTCCTCGCTGCTCATCTACAATGACGAGACCATGGTTCCGGCCATGGAACACGCGGGCATTTCACCCGCAGACGCTCTCCAATATACCATCCACGCCTGCAACTGGCCGGATGCACCGAGTTATGCCGTGGTGGACACCATTGGCGGACCTATTCCAAAAATG
>CANQNM010000158.1 GCA_947625265.1 uncultured Clostridia bacterium | reverse complement strand
GGTGGGAAGGGAGGCGATCCTGTCCACAACGTCCATACCGTCGGTGACTTTGCCAAAGGCCGCGTAATTGCCATCCAAATGCGGCTGTGCTTTCTGGCAGATGAAGAATTGGGAGGAGGCGGAGTTGTATGATTCTGCACGCGCCATGGAAAGCACGCCCCGTTCATGCTTCAGACCGTTTTCCACACCGTTTGCCGCAAATTCCCCTTTAATGGCGGGCACGCTTTTGCCTGCGCCCCCCTGAATCATGAAATCTTTGATGACTCTGTGGAAAGTCAGCCCGTCATAGTAGTGCGCCGAAACCAATTTCTTGAAATTTTCCACGGTGACGGGTGCGATGTCCGGATAAAGTTTCACTGTGATGACGCCGTAGTCCTTCACGGTGATCGCTACGGTATTTGTTGGCGTCTCTGATTTTTTTGCGCAGCAGGGAAGGAGCGTCAGACAGAGCGACAGAATTGCAAGGACGGATAGGATTCTTTTTGTGCGGTTCAGACCCGCGGTTGCTAACGTTGTGAACATGAGCCAATTCCTTTCTTTTGTTTTTCAAATTCCCGTTTTTTTGGTTTTTTGCGCTTTTCACGTGGCGGTTTTATCCTTTTTCCAGATAGTATGTGGCGATCATGTCGGCGTGGGAAAGGGCAAAGGCTAAAGGGTACATCTGAAAAGCCGCACCGATGTCGCGCTTTTCTTCAATGCCTGAAAAGCCCATATGATATCTGATGGCGAAGGCCTCTTCTCTGGTCAATCGAATAAATCCAGAGAGGATGTACACCGATTTCTCGCCGTGTCCGTAGGGCATGGGGTCTGAAAATTCGTAGTATGGGACACTTCTCCACACTCCCTTTTCGTCCTTTACATTCCGCGTGGAGACTTTGTAACATCCCGCCTTGCAAAGATCGTGCAGCAGCGATACGGTAGCGACAGTGTCGGCACTGTAGGAAAATTTTAGTTCCTTTGCCTGAGGGCTGTCCAAAAATTTTACAAGACATTCGTAAACGTTGATACTGTGTTCGCACAGTCCTCCCTCGTGGGCGCCGTGGTAGCGCGCGGAGGCGGGACAGGTAAAGAAATCCGACGATCCCGTGAGGTACTCCAACAGTTTCTCTGCACCGTCACGTGTGATGTTGTTTCGGTAGATTTCTATAAATTTTTCTTTAACGTTCATATGTAATCCCCCCTTTTGTGAATATGAATACAGTTTACCATAGACCGAAAAAAAATGCAAAGGATTTTGAAAAAAAACTTGCTATTTTGTAAGATGTATTGTATAATAACAAAAAGGTATGTCGAAAAGGAAGAGAAAAAAGCGAGGATATAAAGTATGAAAACAGAAGTGAACCGTTTTACGGGTTTTTTGGTCGCTGTATGTTTGATCATTGGTTCTTTGTATTCGATCTGTTCCTTGTGCCCGCTGCGAACCTCTGCAGAAGAAATTTCCCAGCCGTTGGAAAAGGGAGAGGTCTATGACTATCTGCGCGGGGAGTTGCGGAAAGGCGAAGTGAAGACGCGGACAGGAAGCGAAAAAGTTACGTACTACATTGAGGCAAATGTCCTAAAATTCCATTTGACAAAAGAACAACTGCAGGCGGTTATGCAGGATCTCAGAGACAGCGACGCCTATCTGTTCTACCTCAGCGGCGGATATTCGTACAGCATCTCGGGGGACAATATTGTCTCCGTTATGGCGAATGTGAAGTATTCTGCCGAGGAACTTGAGACAGAAAGAACCCATTTTGAGGAGATGGCAAACGAACTGTACGCTCTGGGCAATGAAAACTGGAACAACCTTGAAACCGCTCTGTTTTACCATGATTACCTGGCGGCGAACTACGAATATGATACATCGTATGCCATATCGGACGCATATGGATTCCTTGAAGAAGGGAAAGGCGTATGTCAGGCGTATACGCTGGCGTATTCCATGATCATGGAGCATTTTGGAATTCCCTGTACCTATGCCAGCAGCCAAAATATGAACCACATCTGGAATTTGGTATATCTCGACGGCGGGTGGTACCATGTGGACGTGACCCACGACGATCCGATAGGCGACCGCCCCGGCCAAGCGCTTCACAAGTATTTCCTCACAGGTTCCGATACCACGGCGCAGTTCAAAGAGAATGCAACCGATATGGTTTTGGGAGGCAATGTGAAAGTTTCCGCAAACGACCATCCTTTTTATATGACGGCGCGGGAGTCAAAAGCGCCTTTTGTTGAAGTCGGCGGAAAATTTTATGGAATTCTTCAAAATGGAACCAATTCCGCAACTGTGACGGCGACCCTGTCGGAAGTGGATTTGGATACATATGGCACTTATCGGACGTCCAAACTGGAGGATCTGTCAACAAGGTGGAGAATTCCTGGGGAGAACAAGTTCTATGTCGGGTGTTACAGCGGATTAGCCGCAGACGAAAGGTGCCTTTACTACAATAATGACAGCGAAGCGTTCTGTTTTGATCTGTCAAGGGGAGAAAAAACTTCGGTCGGCAAATGTGACAGTTCCACCTGTATTTACGGTCTGCGATTTGAGGACGGAAAGTTGGCGATTTACACATCGACCGAGCCTTCTCCGCCGTATGTACGGAAGGTTTTGGAAAATGCAGTTCCGACCCTTTACACCATCACGTGGGTTCTCGGCGAAACGAGTGTGATCACCTACGCAAAGGAAGGCGAGATGCCGGAATTCAACGGCTCTACCGAGCGGTATGAGGACGGGAAGCGCTATACGTTCATCGGCTGGTCTCCGGAAGTGGTGGCCGCTACGCAGGACGCCACCTATACCGCCCTTTACCATGTGGAGCTGCTCTACACTCCGGGTGATGTGAACGGGGACAAGGATGTGAATATCGTGGATGTAACGGCGTTGCTCAACTATCTTTCAGACAGGAGTTTTCCTGTGGATTCCAATGCCCTTGATCCCGATGGCGACGGACAAACCGACATTGGAGACGTGACGGCGCTGCTGAGCTTTCTGGCGGACGGTAGTTTTGTGCTCTACTGAGTGTGACGTGTTACGGTATTGAAAATACAAAATCGCGGATATGATTCCGCAGTGAGTTT
>CANQNM010000157.1 GCA_947625265.1 uncultured Clostridia bacterium | reverse complement strand
GCGACGCTTACCATGTGCAGCAAACCACCAAACTCATTGAGCAGGGCATTGCCCATAAAGGATTCTCCATCATCGACTGTCTGACCATCTGCCCCACGTACTACGGAAGAAAAAACAAAAAAGGCAGCGCAGTTCAGATGATGCAGTTTCAAAAAGAAAATTTCGTGACGTCTGAGGCCGCCAGTCACATGACGGCGGAGCAATTGGAGGGCAAACGCATCATTGGCATCGTCGCGCAGAATTCCTTCCCGGAACTGACGGAGGAATATTCAAAACTCATAGAGAAAGCAAAAGCAAAGGCGGGAGGTGCTGCGAAATGAGCAAGATGGAACTTCGTTTATCGGGAAGCGGCGGACAGGGAGTAATTCTGGCAAGCGTGATCCTGGCGGAAGCAGCCGTGATTGCGGGAAAATACGCCGCCCAGAGCCAGTCCTATGGACCGGAAGCGCGAGGCGGTTCCTGCAAAGCCGAATGTATCATTTCAGACAGTGAAATCGGATTTACCAAGGTCACCCATCCCACCTTTCTGATGGCTCTCACGCAGAAGGCGCTGGATCAATATTCGGCGGAACTGCCCAAGGACGCTCTGGTGGTGATCGACAGTACGCTTACCTCCCCTGAAAGTCTGTGTGAAAACAGGGTGGTGTCTCTCCCCATTCTTGAAACCGCCAAAAATAAAGTAGGCAAGGCATTTACCGCCAACATCGTTGCCGTCGGAGCAATCAACAAACTGCTCGGCATTGTTTCGCACAAGGAAATCCGCGGCGCAGTGCTTCAACACATTCCCGCAGGAACTGAAACCATCAATATGATGGCCTTGGACGCGGGTGAAGCGCTGGTGCAGTGACGTAAAACCGACGCTTTCAAAGCGCAAAAAGCCAAAACCGCAGCAGCGAAAGAGCGGCAAACAGGCGGGAATTTAAAAGGATTCCGCGCCGGGAAAGGAACAGTCATACATCTATGAAAATACACGAATATCAGGCGAAAGAACTTCTTTCCGGATACGGCGTCGCCGTGCCGAAGGGGTACCTGGCAAACAGCGCGAAGGAAGCGTCCGAGGCCTGCGAACTTTGCGGCGGTGTGTGCGTGATTAAGGCACAGGTGCACTGCGGAGGTCGGGGCAAAGCGGGAGGGGTCAAAAAGGTTCAATCTCGCGAAGAGGCTGAAGAAGTCGCAAAAAAAATGCTGGGCATGACTCTTGTAACCAAACAAACCGGCCCAGAAGGAAAGAAAGTACACAAACTGTACGTCACTGAGGCTCTGGACATCCAAAAAGAGTTCTATCTGAGCATCACCGCCGACGCCTCTTCAGCGTCGCTTATGATCATCGCATCAGGCGCGGGCGGCACAGAAATCGAGGAAATTTCAAGCGAGCATCCCGAATTGATCGCAAAAGAGCAGGTCAGCATTGTCACCGGCATAAAACAGTATGAGGCGAGAGAAATCGCACGAAAGATCGGCATTCCCAAAGAAAATCTGAAGGAATTTTCCTCCATGCTTCAGGGTATGTACAAACTCTATGTGGAAAAAGATTGCTCTCTCATTGAAATCAATCCGTTGGCTCTGACCGGCGACGGCCACCTGACGGCGCTGGATGCCAAGATCACCTTTGACGACAATTCCCTGCCACGCCATCCCGAGATTTCCCTTCTCCGCGATGAACTGGAGGAGGACCCCAAAGAAGTTAGAGCTGCAAAATACGATCTAAACTATGTGGCGTTGGACGGAAACATCGGGTGCATGGTGAACGGCGCGGGACTGGCTATGGCAACTATGGACATTATCAAAAAATTCGGCGGTTCGCCTGCCAACTTTCTGGATGTAGGCGGTTCGGCAACCGAGGAAAAAGTCACCATGGCCTTTGAAATACTTCTGTCCGATCCCAATGTGAAAACCATCATGGTCAACATCTTCGGTGGAATCATGAAATGCGACATCATCGCTTCAGGCATCGTGGCGGCGGCCAAGGCCATCGGTATACGCGTGCCTGTGGTGGTGCGTCTGGAGGGAACCAACGTAGAACTGGGCAAGCAGATCCTGCGGGATTCGGGATTGGATTTGATCTCCGCTGCCGATATGGCGGACGCCGCGCACAAGTGCGTGGAACTCTTAAAGAACCGTTAGAAAGGGGAACGTCCACAAAACGCCTTTCGCATTTTTAGAAACGGGTTTTGACTCTTCGCGCAGGTGTTTGCCGTTGTTCGACAGGGCTGCGCAAGCCATACCCGCAGCAATTCAGAAAGGAATCGTCGTAAAAAATGAGCATTCTTGTAAACAGTGAAACAAAACTTCTTGTTCAGGGAATCACCGGTTCTCAGGGAAAATTCCACACCGAACAGATGTTAAAATACGGCACAAAGGTCGTAGGCGGCGTAACCCCCGGAAAAGGCGGACAGAAAGTCCTGGATCTGCCCGTGTTCGATACCGTAAAGGAAGCGGTCGAAAAAACCGGCGCCAATGCCTCGGTCATCTACGTTCCTCCCATGCTTGCGGGGGACTCCATTCTGGAGGCGGTGGATGCCGATCTTCCGCTGGTTGTCTGCATCACTGAAGGAATTCCGATTCTGGACATGATGCGCATAAAAAATTATATGTCCATGGAAAACAAAATAACCAGGCTTATCGGACCGAACTGCCCAGGGCTGATCACCCCTGAACAGTGCAAGGTGGGCATTCTTCCCGGATATATCTGCCGGAGGGGACATGTAGGCGTGATCTCCCGGTCAGGCACGCTGACGTACGAGGCGGTCAAGCAACTCTCCGACAGGAACATTGGACAGTCCACTGCCGTCGGCATCGGCGGAGATCCCATCAGAGGCACAGGATTCATTGATCTGCTCAAAATGTTTGAAGAAGACCCTGACACCTACGCCGTGGTGATGATCGGAGAAATCGGAGGAACGGGCGAGGAAGAAGCGGCCGAATGGATCAAAGGAAACTTTACAAAGCCTCTTGCCTGTTTTATCTCGGGACAAAGCGCTCCCAAAGGCAAACGTATGGGACATGCGGGCGCAATCATATCCGGCGGAAAAGGAACGGCGGAATCCAAAATGAAAGCCTTGGA
>CANQNM010000156.1 GCA_947625265.1 uncultured Clostridia bacterium | reverse complement strand
ACACTTCGGAAATTTCTGTACCCGGGCAGTTCGTGGAACTGAAGATTGAAGGATGTTTCCTGCGCCGACCAATCTCGGTATGCCGCAAGGGCGATTCCTGCCTGACGCTTGTTTACAAAACGGTGGGGACGGGAACAAACGCCATGGCACGCATAAAGGAAGGACAGACTTTGAATGCTCTTGTGGGATTGGGCAACGGATTCAATCTTTCAAGGAGCGGGCAAACCCCTCTGCTTGTCGGGGGCGGGGTGGGCGTTCCGCCTCTGTATTTCCTTTGCCGGAAACTTCTTGAAGAGGGAAAGCGGGTGACGGCGATTTTGGGATTCGCATCCTCTGCGGACGCTTTTTATGTCGATGAATTTGTGAAAGCGGGCGCAGAAGTGCACGTTGCCACCGCAGACGGAAGTTTGGGCACGAAAGGATTTGTGACCGATGTTATGAAAGAACTGGAGTATTCCTATTTCTATGCTTGCGGACCAATGGCGATGTTTCGCGCCATGGAAAAGATTGCAAAGACCGGCGGACAGTACAGCCTCGAGGAGCATATGGGATGCGGATTTGGCGTCTGTATGGGTTGCTCTTTGAAAACGCGCACAGGCAGCAAGCGCGTTTGCAGGGAGGGACCGGTGTTTGAGAGGGAGGAGATTGTATGGGAAGCACTTCGGTGAATCTTTCAGGATGGGAATTGGACAATCCTGTCATACCCGCCAGCGGCACTTTCGGATACGGAAAAGAGTTTTCCCTCTTGTACGATATCAATTGTCTGGGCACTTTTTCTTTCAAGGGCACCACATTGGAACCCAGGTTCGGGAATCCGACGCCGCGGATTGCGGAATGCACCTCAGGAATGCTCAATTCGGTGGGTCTGCAAAACCCGGGAATCGACCACGTTCTCAAAAAGGAACTGCCCGAGATGAAAACCTATTTCAAAAAGAAGGTCATTGCGAACATCAGCGGATTTTCGGTTTTTGAGTATGGGGAAATTGCCCGTAGACTGAACGGACAGGAACAGATCGGACTGCTGGAAGTCAACATCAGTTGCCCCAACGTTCACGGCGGCGGAATGAGTTTCGGAACTTGCCCGGAAGCGGCGGCAAAAGTCACCGAGGCTGTGAAAGCGGCGGCAGATAAGCCGGTTTACATCAAACTGTCCCCCAATGTGACGGACATTGCGTCCATCGCCAGAGCCTGTGAAGAGGCGGGCGCGGACGGTATCAGCATGATCAACACGTTGATGGGCATGCGGATCGATCTGAAAACCGGCAAACCGGTTCTCGCAAACAAAGCGGGCGGTTTTTCGGGACCGGCGGTTTTTCCGGTGGCGCTGAGGATGGTCTATCAAGTCTATGAGGCGGTGCACATTCCCATCATCGGGATGGGCGGCGTGTCAAGCGCCGAAGATGTGATTGAAATGATGCTGGCGGGGGCGTCGGCAGTGCAGATCGGCGCAGCAAATCTGACCGATCCGTTTGTCTGTCAAAGGATCATTGAAAAACTGCCCGATGTGATGAAAAAATACAGGATCGAAAGTTTATCGGGAATTATAGGAGGAGCGCACCGTGGGTAAAGATGTAATTGTCGCTTGCGATTTTTCAAGCAAGGCAGCAGTGTTGGGATTTCTTGACCGGTTCAAGGAGAGAAAACCTTTTGTCAAAATCGGAATGGAACTGTTTTATGCGGAGGGCCCGTCGATTGTCAGGGAACTGAAAACGCGGGGGCACAGAATTTTCTTGGACTTGAAACTGCACGACATTCCGAATACTGTTATGAAGGCGATGCGGGTGCTGTCAGATCTTGATGTGGACATGTGCAATCTGCACGCTGCGGGAACCTCCGCCATGATGGAGGCAGCACTGAAAGGACTGACAAGAGCCGACGGAACAAGACCTCTGCTCATCGCCGTCACTCAACTTACCAGCACTGATCAGCGCAGCATGGAGAAGGATCTGCTCATCAGAGAACCGATGGATCAGGTGGTGATGCACTATGCCCGCACCGCAAAAGAAGCGGGACTTGACGGGGTGGTATGCTCTCCTCTGGAGGCCGGAAAGGTGCACGAAATCTGCGGTGCGGATTTTCTTACCGTCACGCCGGGCGTTCGCTTTGCCGACGGGGAGGCTGGTGACCAAAAGCGGATCATGACTCCGACGGAAGCGAGGAGCATCGGTTCGGACTACATCGTGGTGGGCAGGCCGATCACGGCGGCGGCGGATCCCGTGGAAGCCTACGGAAGATGTGTCAAAGAATTCGTCGGGTAAGAGATAAAAGAAAAAGGCGAAGGGTGAAAGACGCGAGGCGCAGGGAACAGAGCAGGACGCAAAGCGCCGAACGCGGCAGGTGAATGGGCGCGGCGAACGGTACTTCGCGATGGGCGATATTTCATCTGCCCAGCGTTTGAGTCCCGCCATGATTGTCAAAATCCGACCGTCGGCGCAGAAGCGGGCGACCGCGCGGCGAAAGGCCCGAGAAAACTGAAAGCGCTGTTGAAAAACAGTTTATGGGAAAGGAGAAATCAACATGACCCAATTGGAAAGACAGATTGCGACCGATCTTTTAAAAATCAAGGCGGTGTTTTTCAGCCCCGACCGGCCGTTTACATGGGCAAGCGGCATCAAAAGCCCGGTATACTGTGACAACCGTCTGACGCTTACCGCTCCGGAAGTGCGGAATCATGTGGAAAACGGTCTTGCGAAGATTATTCGAGAGGAATATAAAGAGGCGGAGGTTCTTATGGGAACGTCTACCGCGGGAATCGCGCATGCGGCGATCACCGCACATCTTTTGGATTTGCCTATGGGCTATGTCCGTTCGGGAGCCAAGGATCACGGCAGACAGAATCAGATCGAGGGAAAACTGGAAAAAGGTCAGAAGGTTGTGGTGGTGGAGGATTTGATTTCCACCGGCGGGAGCGTGATTGAAGTCGTGAACATTCTGCGCGAGGCGGGCGCGGAGGTATTGGGCATTGCCAGCATTTTTACCTACGGCATGAAAAAGGGAATCGAACGTTTGAAAGAAGCGGGGGTACGCAACGTCAGTTTGACGAACTTTGACTGTATCGCGGAGGTGGCGGCAGAGGAAAACTATATAAAGGAAGGG
>CANQNM010000155.1 GCA_947625265.1 uncultured Clostridia bacterium | reverse complement strand
CTTTCACAAGTGCTGTATGATGGGCTGGGGCTGACGTTTCCGGGGATGAAGAAGACGAAAAACGGATACAGCACCAACGCGGAAACCCTGGAAAAACTGAAAAATCGACACCCCATTGTTGAGGCCATCCTGGAATACAGACAACTGTCCAAACTGCGCTCCACGTATACCGAGGGACTTCTGAAGGTGGCAGGGCCGGACGGCAGGGTGCATACTCAGTTTACCCAAACGGTAACCGCCACGGGAAGGCTCTCCTCGGTGGAACCCAATCTTCAGAATATTCCGGTGCGCACGGAGTTGGGCAGGGAACTGCGCAGATTTTTCGTGGCGCCGCAGGGCCGTGTTCTCATCGACGCCGACTATTCGCAGATTGAACTGCGGCTGCTTGCCCATATTGCGCAGGATGAAACGATGATCGCCGCTTTTCAAGACGGCGTGGACATTCACGCCGTCACGGCTTCACAGGTTTTCCGGGTTCCCCTGGACGCTGTCACAAGCGAGATGCGCAAGCGGGCAAAAGCCGTGAATTTCGGCATTGTGTACGGCATTTCCGCCTTTTCTCTCGCGGACGATATCAAAGTCAGCCGGAAGCAGGCGGAGGAATATATCAAGGGATATTTTCGTACCTACCCCGGCATTGAGGACTATATGCAGCGGGAGGTGCACAAGGCAAAGGAGGACGGCTTTGTCACCACCATGTGGGGCAGGAGACGGTATGTTCCCGAATTGACTTCAGGCAAGGGGGCGCTGAAAAAATTCGGGGAGCGGGTGGCGATGAACAGTCCCATCCAGGGTTCCGCCGCAGATATCATCAAAATCGCCATGGTGCGGGTGGATGCGGCGCTTCGCAAAGCGGAACTGGATGCGGCGCTGATCCTTCAGGTGCACGATGAACTGATCGTCGAGTCTTCCGCCAAAGACGCGGCAAAAGCGGCGGAAATTCTGCGCAGGGAAATGGAGGGGGCGGCGCAGTTGTCGGTACCCCTGACGGTGGATCTGCATATGGGAAAAACCTGGTATGAATGCAAGTGACCGGAGTTCCCGAAACGTGTGAAAGTGCGAAAATGTGAAAAAATGAAAAAGATTGAGCGCGCACAACGCGCTGAATACAAAGGCCTGCCGGAAACGGAAACACGCCGGACGTACATTGGGCGGGGCGCCGGGAAACCGGAACTTGTTGAGAGAGGGAGAGAACACGGATATGGAGCGGGTGAGCAAACACAACTACTATTTAGACATCGCCCAGACGGTGGCAGAACGGGGAACATGTCTGCGCAGATGCTTTGGGGCAATCATCGTGAAGAATGATTCCATCATTTCCACCGGGTATAACGGCGCGCCCAGAGGAAGAAAGAACTGCTGCGATTTGGGATATTGCCGCAGGGAGGAAATGAGGATTCCCCGAGGACAGAGGTATGAACTCTGCCGTTCGGTACACGCCGAGGCGAATGCGATCATCTCCGCTTCCAGGGAAAACATGATCGGATCTACGCTGTATATCGCCTGCGTGGATCCCGCGACAAAAGAAGTTGTCGGGTCGGTGACGTCCTGCGCCATGTGCAAACGGATGGTGATCAACGCGGGAATTCAGGAGGTTATCGTGCGGGAAACCGCCGATACATACAGCGTCTATCCCGTTGTACGGTGGGTGGAAAACGACGACAGCTTGACGCAGGAACTGGGATATTGACCGCGCTCAACGTCCGCACACCGGGAGACGGCGCAGGCGGAGCCTAAGGGAAAGAGCAAAGTCAACGTTCAAACAGAGAGAGGCCCCGGGCAGAGCCGGGCAGAGGGACGGGCAGAGGGACGGGCAGAGTTGGGCAGAGAGCCGGGTAAGGGAATGGGCAGGATCGGACGTTCGGGGAAAAAGTTTCCCAGATCGGAACCCCCGGCCGTTGGGACGCCAAACCGTTCAGGGACTTGTGGGGAACCCCCGGCGACCCTGGCGACCCTGGCGACCATGTCGAACCCGGCGAACCCGACGATCTCAGCGAACCCGGCAATACGGAAACTTTTCAAAGGAAACAGCCGATGAACAGCACACAGGAAAGGAGCTTCCGCTTTTCGGAGGCATGCGAGGGAAACGCAGAACAACTGGAGGAACTGGAAAAGAACTGTTTTTCCAATCCATGGTCCGAAGATGATTTTGCGCAGGCGCTTGCGCGAAAGGATATTTATGTTCTTCCCGTCGTCTATGACGGGGAGGAACTGATAGGCTATGCCGTGCTTTGCTGCGTTTTCGAAGATGCGGAACTGCAAAACCTTGCCGTCGGTCGGGCGTACAGACGCGGCGGATTGGGAGAAAGGCTGTTGGATGTTTGTCTGGAACAGGCGCGTTCCCGGGGCGCTCAAAGAATTTTTTTGGAGGTGCGCGAGGGAAACACGGCGGCAAGGCGGCTGTATGAGAAGAAGGGCTTTGCGCTCTGCGGCAGAAGAAAGAACTACTACCGACTGCCCACGGAGGACGCGCTGTTGATGACAAGAAAACTTTAAGGGTAGAATACAAGGAACACTGAAAACCGAAAGGGAAAGATATGTTGATTCTCGCATTTGAATCTTCCTGTGACGAAACGGCGGCGGCAGTGGTGGAAATGGATGAGGAAAAGGGGATACGGAGAATCCGTTCCGGGCTGGTGGTTTCTCAAATCAAAACCCACGCGCTGTACGGCGGCGTGGTGCCGGAGATTGCCAGCCGAGCCCATGCCGAAGCGATTTCGCAACTGTGTACCGGGGCGCTCAAAGAGGCCGAAGTGGGTATCGGGGACATTGACGCCATTGCCGTCACCTGCACGCCCGGGTTGATCGGCCCGCTGCTGGTGGGCGTGAATTTTGCCAAAACACTTGCCTACGCCAACGGCAAACCCCTTGTTCCGGTGAACCACATCAAGGGACATGTGGCGGCCTGCTATCCGGTGTATCCCGATTTGCGCCCTCCTTTTGCGGCGCTGGTGGTTTCGGGATCCCACACGTCGCTTTTGAAGGTTTCCTCGTTTACCGATTATCAGGCGTTGGGGATGACCAGAGACGACGCGGCGGGAGAGGCCTTCGACAAGGTGGCGAGAGTTCTCGGTCTGCCTTATCCGGGGGGCGCCGAAATGGA
>CANQNM010000154.1 GCA_947625265.1 uncultured Clostridia bacterium | reverse complement strand
AATTGAAGCTCAGTTTGTGGAGACTTATATTCTGCTGGTCATCAACCACCAATCACTGGTTGCAACCAAATCCAACCGCATTGTCCGCGCCGCAGCGGGCAGACCCGTGTCCGAATTCGGTTCCAGAAGGGCGCAGGGAGCCTCGGGGGCGATTCTCGGCGCACGGGCTTCCTACATTGCAGGCTGTGCTTCGACCGCATGCGCCATTGCCGAAAAACTTTACGGGGTTCCCGCGGGCGGTACCATGGCGCACTCCTGGGTGCAAATGTTTGAAAGTGAATTCGAGGCATTTGACACCTACTGTTCCATTTACCCGGACAACGCCACGCTGCTCATTGACACGTACAACGTTCTGAAATCCGGACTTCCCAATGCCATCAAAGCGTTTAAAAAACACGGAATTACCAAGTGCGGCGTGCGCATCGACTCGGGGGACATCACCTATCTCACCAAAAAAGTACGAGCGATTCTTGACGCTGAAGGGCTTCATGAATGCAAAATTGTCGTTTCCAACTCCTTAGATGAATACATTATCAGAGATATTCTTCTGCAAGGTGCAAAAATCGACGCTTTCGGCGTGGGCGAACGGCTGATCACTTCCAAATCCGATCCGGTGTTCGGAGGCGTGTACAAACTGTGCGCTGTGGAACGCGGGGACGGACAGATTATCCCGAAGATTAAAATTTCTGAAAATCCCGCAAAAATCACCAATCCGCACTACAAGAAAGTTTACAGACTTTTTGACAAAGAAACCGGTAAAGCCGAAGCGGATCTCCTCTGCGTCTACGACGAAGTTATAAATGAAAATGAACCGCTGACTATTTTTGATCCGCAATACACGTGGAAACAAAAAACACTCACCGATTTTTCGGCAAAAGAATTGCTCGTTCCCATTTTCAAGAGCGGTCAGTGCGTTTACGACTGTCCATCCACAAAAGAAATTCGGGAATACTGTCTGCAGCAGATCGACCTGCTTTGGGAGGAAGTAAAGCGTTTCGACAATCCTCACAACTACTACGTGGACCTTTCAAAGAAACTCTGGGACATCAAACAGGATCTTCTCCGCACAGCCAGCGGACATCAAAAAAAGGAACAGGCGTCAGACACCAATGGCGACAGTGAACGGTAGGACGGAAACAAAAAAGCGGCGAAGTATCTCACGTACCGCGCAAAAAATCGAACGCGAAAAAGCGGAGGAAAAAGAAAATGCGTGCAATCCATTTGATCGGTTACCACGCGACGGATGTAGAATTTCACGGACATTTGGCGCCTGGCACCAAAATCCATCTGGACAACAAATACACTTACAATGTGCGCTACGGAAAGGACGGTGTTTGCACAGCCGTTCTGGAATGCGGTGTTTTTGACAAGGAAGCGCCCGAGAGATTCTCTGTGAAACTGATCGTCGAGGGGAACTTCTCTTTTTCCGACGGATACACCAAAGAACAACTGCATGTGATGACCTACAAAGAACTGTTTCCCTACGCAAGGGCGCTTGCCGCTTCGATCACGGCCGTATCCGGCATTCCGCCGGTTATGCTTCCGGAAATCGATATTGAAAGCCAAAGCATCTATAGGATTGACACGGAAAGTCTTAAACCATGAAAAAAACCACCCTTTGCTATATTGATACCGGTGACAGTTTTCTGATGCTCCACAGAACCAAGAAAAAAAACGACGAAAACGCCGGTAAGTTCATAGGTCTGGGCGGACACTTCCTGCCGAACGAAACTCCAGAAGAATGCCTGCTGCGGGAAGTGCGCGAGGAAAGCGGGCTGATTCTCCGAAATTACGCTTACCGCGGAATTGTGTATTTTCATTCGGATTTGTGGGGGGATGAAGAAATGCATCTCTTCACCTCAAATACCCCGGTGCGCGAACTCCCGCCATGCGATGAAGGGGAACTTTGTCTTGTAAAAAAGGAAGAACTGCTGCACCTTCCCATGTGGACAGGCGACAGAATTTTCCTCTCCCTGCTCTTCAACGGCGAGCCCTTTTTCCATTTGGAGTTGTTTTATAAAGGAGAAAACCTTGTTCACACGGTTCTGAACGGACACGCGGCTGAATTCTTTGATATTTTGAACGAAATGGGCAATAAAACCGGCCGTGTCAAAGAGCGGTCCCTCGTACACCGGGACGGAGACCGCCACGGGACAGTACACATCTGGATTTACAGATCGAAAAACGGCATCTTGGAATTTCTTCTCCAGAAGCGTTCTGAAAACAAGGACGCCTTTCCCGGGTGCTACGACGTTTCCTGCGCAGGACATCTTTCGGTGGGCGACAGTTTTCTGTCGGCCGCCAAAAGAGAACTGAAAGAAGAATTGGGCATAAATCCTCCGAAAGATTCTCTTAAATTTCTGGGATTTACAGAACACTTCAGAACCGAATGCTTTCATCAAAGGCCTTTTGTGGATCGTGAATACTCCGGAGTCTACATCCTTGACGGCTCGGAAATCGACGTTTGTCAACTCGCATTGCAGAAAGAAGAACTTGACGAAGTTCGATGGTTTTCTTCCCGCGAACTCATGGGAAAGACAGAAAACCGATCTTTTTGCCTTGTAAAGGAAGAACTATACAAGGTGATCGAAGGAATTGAAAGCCAAGTGCGGCAATGTTGAAAGCAAAAACACACGGCGCAAAAATCAGCGGGCAAATGTATGTACGGTACACGGCGACAGAGTCGCTCGGAATGCCCGTCAAATGTCGGAAATGTAAAAATTCTGATCCTCCGCAAAAATGCACACGGATGAAAGGAAGCCGGCCATTGCAGCACCTGTTCTGCAACGGCCGGTTCATTTTATCGGAATCCAAACAACCGACGGTAACTTCTTTTGGTACTGTCAATAGTTTTTCGCAAATTCGACTCTGAGAAAATAAAGTTGTGTGCCGGATCCGCCCGGCGGTGGAGCGGCTGCGCTCCGCATATTTGCCCAAAAGCATATGTCGGTGGCGGAGTCAAGGGCAGCGAAGCCGTTCATCTTGACCCTTGACTCCGTCAGCGGCATATGCTATTTGATTGTTGTGTTTATGCCACTTCTGTCTCAGGTATATACTATATCAAACCTTTCTGCAAAAGGCATGATAAAAAAGCAAGTATTTTTAGTTGGCAAACGCTCATTATGAA
>CANQNM010000153.1 GCA_947625265.1 uncultured Clostridia bacterium | reverse complement strand
AAAGTCGTGCTGTCCAATGAAGATTCTCAGGGCGGAAGATGCGACATCTGCCACAGTGAAGTGGTGCAGAAATCCAAGGATGTGTGGTATCTTCGGATCACAGCCTACGCGGATAAACTTTTAGAGGGACTGAAGGAAGTGGATTACCCCGCGAACATTCGCATGCAGCAGGAGAACTGGATCGGCAGATCCTACGGGGCGTTTGTCAATTTTGCTGTAAAGGACACCGACGAGACGCTGAGGATCTATACCACTCGCTGCGACACACTGTTCGGCGTCACCTTCATGGTCATCGCACCGGAACATCCGATGATTGAAAAACTTAAAGAAAAAATTTCCAACATCGAAGAGTTAAACGCGTATAAGGAAGAGTGCGCAAAGAAAACCGAATTCGAAAGGACGCAGTTGGTCAAAGACAAAACGGGCGTCAAAATCGAAGGTCTTTCGGCAATCAACCCGGTGAATGGCAAGGAAATTCCCATATACATCTCCGACTATGTCATGATGGGCTACGGCACCGGCGCCATCATGGCGGTGCCCGCCCACGACGAACGGGACTATGAGTTTGCAAAAAAATTTGGAATCGACATTATCCAGGTCATCAAGGGAGGAGATATCTCCAAAGAGGCATATACCGGCGACGGTCAGATGATCAACTCGGGATTCCTTGACGGTTACACGAACAAAAAGGATTCCATCGCCGCAATGCTGGAGCACCTGGAAACCGAAGGAATCGGAGAAAAGGGCGTACAGTACAAAATGAAGGACTGGGCATTCAACCGCCAGAGATATTGGGGCGAGCCAATCCCGATCATCCATTGCCCGCACTGTGGGATGGTAGGCGTGCCCTACAATGAACTGCCCCTGAAACTTCCCGAAGTTTCCAACTTTGTGCCGGGAGAAGGCGGAGAAAGTCCCCTTTCAAGAATCGAATCCTTTGTCAACTGCACCTGCCCCAAGTGCGGGTCAAAAGCCAAACGGGAAACAGATACCATGCCCCAGTGGGCGGGTTCGTCATGGTATTTCCTGCGGTACACCGATCCCCAAAATACCAACTGCCTCGCGGATAAAGATAAACTAAAATATTGGCTCCCGGTGGACTGGTACAACGGCGGCATGGAACACGTGACCAGACACATGATCTATTCTCGATTCTGGCACAAATTCCTTTACGACATCGGCGCCGTACCCACCTCGGAACCCTACGCCAAGCGCTCTGCGCAAGGCATGATTTTGGGCGCCAATGGCGTGAAGATGTCCAAATCCTTAGGGAATGTAGTGGATCCTCTGGAGGTCGTGGAACAGTACGGTGCGGATACACTGCGCACTTACGTGCTCTTTATGGGCGACTATGGCGCGGCCGCTCCCTGGAACGACAGTTCCGTCAAGGGATGTAAAAGGTTTTTGGAGCGTGTCGCAGATCTTCCTCTGAAAATTCACGGAGAGGGCGAGACTCCGGAACTGGTTTCCGCCATACACAAAGCCGTCAAAAAAGTATCCTTAGATATTGAGGAAATGAAGTTCAACACCGCCATTGCCACGCTAATGTCGCTTTTAAACGATATCGAAAAAGTTGGGAAACTTACGAAGGACGAACTTTCGGTGTTTCTCAGATTGCTCTGCCCCTTTGCTCCCCATTTGTGTGAGGAACTTTGGGAAACCGGAGGATTTGACGGATTTTGCTCGATGGCTCAGTGGCCCACATATGAAGAATCCAAGACTTTAGACGACGTCATTGAAATCGCCTTGCAGGTTTGCGGGAAATTCAAAGGAACAGCAACTGTTTCCAGAACCGCCGACAGAGAGGAGATGCTTTCCGCTGCCCTTGCAGATAGCAAAGTAACAGCGGCAATCGCGGGAAAGACCGTGGTCAAGGAAATCGTTGTTCCCGGAAAACTGGTTAACGTCGTGGTCAAATGACAAAAATGACGGAACCTTTTTGATGGAACCATCCCGACAGAGCCGCGCCCAGGTGATTCTCTTCATTCGACGTTCCGGTCTGTATCTTTTGTTGCAGTGTTAGGAAATAGATATGCATCATTTCCTGAAGGTTATTGCGGCTGGTTTACGGGTGTATCGTTAACATTTTGGCATGTTACGGTTTCAGGTGCTATTGCATATTCAGGAAAAGTTAAAATAGGTTCTATTGGATTGGGTGTATCTTCAAGCAAAACTAATGTGGGATTTGGTCAAACATTTTATTTTCAATTAACTGGAAATAATGCTTTTAGAAATAATATAGAAGCATTGAAAAACGGAATTAGAGATAAATTGTCGGTTTTGAAACTGTTTGCTTGCTTTTTCTAAATTTTTTGCGTAGTATAATATTAGCGGGAATCACATGTTGATTTCCGCTAATATGTAATAATTCTCGTAGGGGTGATTGTTATATTATACAATTTTTTTGATGACGGCGGATATATCGGAATAATCTTTTTCTCCCTTTTGATGTGCCTGGTGGTTGGAATTGTTATTTCTATGATCGTTCCTGTAGTAAGAATGGTTTTCACGAATGGGAGTAAAATCATCCATTCGGAGTTGATTATCAGGTTTATTGTTGTGTTAGTTCTGGTCATTCTAACCTTTTCTATATGTAGTCATTTTATTCAATCAATTAAGTATTACTGTGATTATGTAACAGAAAAATATGATGTTATTTCAGGAAAACTTGAGAATGTTGAGTTTGAGCATAGTGGGGGGCGTGGAGATTTCTATATTGTATCATTTAAGGTTGATGAGGTGGTTTTTGATGATACTAATATATCTACAAGCTTAGAAAATGCAGAAACACTAAAAAACTACGAAAATAACGAGGTTACAATTTATTATAAGATCGAAAACAATCAACAATTTATCTACAAAATAGAAAGCGCTCCATAACGATACTTCGTCTCCAATAGTATCAGAAAGGTCAGGTTCAGAAAAGGTACGAGAATTACGAAGACGGTTCTCCTGTCGTTAAGTTCAGTGCAGGCGGCAAGACTGTTACAGTTCACTCCAAGGCCGACAACTTCGGAAGAAAAATCTTCGACGAGTTTCAGTTTGGCACCGGCTTTGTATTGAGACAGTTGTATGTGTTAAAATGATATGACCCAAAAAAGAGAGAAGAACAACCTTTGGTATGGTATAATTAAGC
>CANQNM010000152.1 GCA_947625265.1 uncultured Clostridia bacterium | reverse complement strand
CCCATCTTGGTGAACTGCCCCGCGCTGTTGTAGGGGATGAGGAAGGTGACCCCCTGCGGGATGGTCACGGCGCCATTTTCCGTAAACGAATCGAGCGCGGTCACCGTTTTATAAATCTCACTCATTCCTGCAGCGTTAAATGCCGTTTGCGGATCTTTGTAGAGTGTAGCACCGAGATAGACTGTGTACGTCCCCTCGTCCGCAATCCACGCAGTAATCTCCGCTGACCGTGTTGCCACATATGAGAATGTCTTTGAAGTTCCTGCAACAGGATAGAAGGTCTCATCATTGTTAGTTTTGACAGACCAACCGTAAAGACGTTTGCCATTCGGAACCTCGGCAGTAAAATTAACAGTTGAACCAAAGGTAACCGAAGATCCATCTTCTAAACCCTCAATAGTTACAGAACCAATTCCACTTTCACTTGTCTTGGCTTGAATAGTAACATCACTTGCCTCCACAAAAGTGAAATTTCGCACTTTCATCTGCGCTTCGTACCCGGAATCAACGCAAAGATACAAGCTAAATCCATGAAGGTCGGTTGCATATGTGTTGCCCTTGCGGCCATCCCAAAATGTGCTCAATTCCTTATGGCTCGTTATCACTGTAACACGAAACCAACCATCGGAAATAGGACTTACCGTAGCAATCTGTTTTTCTTGCTCATACCTATATGGAGTTTCCTGAACGCCGGAAGAAGTAACCTCAATCAACCTTAACTTACCGCTAGTAAATTTTTCAGAATCACCTCTACCCAAATCGTCCATTGAAAAAGTATTCAAGGGGAGGACCGCTCCCATGCCTGAGGATGAAGAGCTATCCACTTGACCACTATAAACTTGCATTTGAAGAGCAGCATGATCGGCATCACCAGACAAATAAGCTTCAAAAGTGAACAGACCCCTTTTATCGTTCTTTAAGGACCATGCAAGAGGTGTGAATCTCCCCCAGGTATAATTCATGCGCTCAGCCTCATGCGTAAAACCATAGCTTGCCGTACTTGCACCAACCGTGAAATTTTCTCCGACCGGTGTCAACGCAAACATTGTCGCATCGCATGTTTGACGATACTGGACGTCTCCGCTACGACCTTGCATCACAAATTGAGCGCCATCCATGCTCTCTTCGGTAAAAAGATTGTTATAAATATTTCCGTTTTTCTTGGCTACAGAAAATGCCGTATGGAATAAAACCGAATGCTCTGCATACCCGTCTATCTGATATGTTACCTCGATGTCAACCGCCTCACGAATATTCGGATCAAGCCATAAATAGACTTTTCTCCCTTGGAGGGCTTCGGGGAGTTGTACTTGGGGGACATTTGTTACATCCTGTAATTCGGAGACAGGTGCTCCATTGATTTTTACACTGTATTTTCCTTCAAAATCCGAATAGTCGGCAAAAAACAATCGGAGCGTTGACTCTTCATCACCTGGAATTTCAATGAGATTGCTCGGTGAAACGAGATGAGCTTCTTGTGGTTCGTTTCCGATAACCGATTGTGCCCAAACGATTGGTTTGGGTGATTCTGCTTTCAGAGAAATCGGAACGGACATATCGTCGGAAACAGTAAACGTATAGGAACCATCTTCGCACAATTGATCATTGGCGTAGAGCACGGCTTTTGTTAAAACAGAACTAATCCCAGGGAAAAGACCGAATTTTGCGACTGATTGAACCGTCACTTCTTCGTTCTCGGCTACTTGCAATTCAAGGCCACCCGCCGGGAGCGGATTTGTTGCGCCACCGACTGTATAGGTCAAAGCTCCCAAAGCTCCGTCATATTCCGGAAACTCCACGGTTTTAAGCGCGATAGAACTTTGCTCAATTTTAACGCCAAAAGCAGAGTATAACGAAAAACTGAGTATATCCTGTCCGCCAAATTTTATAAGCATCGTGCCTCGCGCATGATAAACCACTTTCAGAGTATGAGCCCCATTGCCGGATGGAATCAACGTATATTCCTTCCACTCTGAATCGCTAATTTCATTAGCAGACGGATAATTTTTTGAACCAACCGAAAGGTCAGAATATTTTTTCCCACTTCGTATCTCATCCGCAGTTAAAAAGGGTGCAGAAGCAACCACCGTTTCATCTAAATAGCAATCCCAAGAAAATCCATTCTCCAGCCACGCTGTTACCATCCCATTTGTGGGACCGAACATAAATCCCGTTGTATCGGCGTAAGCCCAAAACCAAACATTAAGCGAAAGAGGAGCTGATCCTTCAAAAGAATATTCAAGAGTATAATCAATCGAATCCGTTTGTCCATAGTTATGATTAGGATCCGGGCTAACAACGGTCGGCGAAGGTGTAGGATAACTAACCTCCGGATAAGCAAAATAAGTACCGTCGTCGGTAGTTGTCCAGTTCGCCAATGGGGTAAATGTCTTCTCGCCATCAACGATATTTTGTGCTAAAGCTATAGAATCGATTGCGTCGGCAGGATCCGCAAGGAGTCCCTCTGCAAAATCAGTACTAAGACCGTGAAGATAAAAGTCGAGATTGCTCTCCTCCCTATCAAAATGAACGCTACTGGGTGTTAAAATTTTTATTTCAATGCTATCCCCGCTTTCCACAGCGAATGAGAAGAAATCAAAATCCGGATTCTCGAATTGCCCCACCTTGGCTTCGTAAGTATTTTTGACAGTATTCTCGGCGCCTTTGACTTCAATGGAAAATTTATTTTCGTACAAACCGAAAATGCCCTCGTTAAAGGACCAATTATTCGCAAATTCTATTAAATAATCAAAAGCAACCACACCACCCTTTGTAACATTGCACACCAAAGACGGAATATTGCGTTCTGTAGTTGAAGTGATATTGATATGCCAAATATTTACTTCTTGATCGTAATCCCACTTCGGTTTATTGTCTTTCCCATTTTTTACCTCTGTGATCTCATATTCCGCCGTATTCTCGGGCAGCGTGAGTGTGACATCCTGCGCAAATGCTTTATAGGGCGCAATCATAAAAACCGCCGCGAGCATCGTTGTAGCAGAAAGCACTGATAGAACCGCTATGAGCACTTGCCTCCATTTCTTGATTTTTTCCATTTTTCATCCTCCTTTGATAGAGAAATTTTGATTTTCCGCGCGCGCTTTTTCACAGGGGAAGCCCTGATTTCCCCAAAGTCCAAAAACCTATACTTTTTTGGAATTGGGTTTTTGGCCCCAAAATGCGCGTTTTGGATAAAAATATTATAGCTTTTTCGTCTTTTTCTGTCAATAATTTCGCGTCCATAAAAGTATACTTTTTTGGAAAATTATGGAAAAATAGAGATTGGTGAGGTGTTTCACTAATCTTTTTTTATGTTTTGG
>CANQNM010000151.1 GCA_947625265.1 uncultured Clostridia bacterium | reverse complement strand
GGGAAATAACCTTTTTGGCGTTCCCCTCCCCGTGTCCGGACGTTTGCGTGTGCACGCCTTGTCTGTGCGTTTGCGGTGAAGTGTATTTGAGAAAACGTTCCTATCGTATCAAACGTATCAAAAGCCTGCCATGCGCGCTTTGGGGAGTTGCCTATCATACCGAGCGGCAAAACGTTTGAAGGAACCCCCATGCTTTTGCAGCGCCGGATAAGGAAGCAACGATGTAAAAATGCGGTGCAGTGTCAGAAATGGCACTGTACCGCCTCTTTTATAATTGTTTTATGTTGTTTTGGGTTGGAGTCTTCGACAGTCTCAAGACGGTTCCGGAAGAGTTCTCTGGCCACTTCCTTAGAAGTTCACGGTCATATTCCGGAAAACATTTCAAATAGTAGTTGCACTCGTCGCAGCAGCATTCATATTCGGGATGTTTTCCGTTTCCAGGACATTCTACGCCGTGCCACCCCGGGATGAGCGGCGTGCCTGTGGGATCTGTGAGCATCATATCTTTTTCTCCTTGACATTCGTAAAGATAAAAAAGCACACTCCGAAGGAGTGTGCCGAAAAAGTGTTTCCCTCGGTTAGACACCACATCACACCGATTTTATCCGCAGAGGAAAAGAGAGAACACCTTTTGCCAAGGTAGTATTCCCCCTCTACGGACAGATAACGGTTCGAATATCAAATTGTGATGTGGTGCTTTTATAGTATCACATTCCTTTGTTTTTTTCAACACTTGAAAAGTGCTTTTTAAAAATCTTTTTCGACAGGGGGAGACTTTTTGACAGGAGTAACTGTGTAAAAAATTGCCTTTGCACAGGGAATTTTTTACAAAGAAGGGCACAGAATTTTGGTTCTGAAAAAATTTAGGATTTTTCAGAATGTCGGAGTTTCTGCGATGTACCCAAGGAAGCCAAGACGCCCGGGAGACGGGAAACGCTCTTATAAAAGAAATAAGTAGAAAGATGAGTATAAAAAATGCGCCAACCGCAGTCGGCGCACCGAAAAACGCAGACCCCAATTGTCGCCAAACAAAACAGGGCAATGAATAACTCTCAAACAACCGTCGCGCAACCGTCGCGGGATCTGTGCTTTTCCGAATTCAACAACGGTTGTACAAATACAAAGAAAAAGGATGCAAGTTCTTTGCAAAAAAGGGATTTATCCGGAGTATCGCTGTTGTTTTTGTTTGTCTTTTGAATGTATCATAAACATAGGTTTGTCACTGTTTTTTTAAAAGAGAAAAGTTTTTCGCGCACGCCTGCGCGACCGAGTCTTCGTGCCAACAGGAGGAAGCGCTGTCGGGCGCTTCCTCCCGTTGTACGTCTTCCTGTCCTTACGCCTTGCTGCTGGTTGAAGTTTATTCAAACCCGCAGAGTCCTGAGAGAATTCGAACATACCTGCGCGACTCGCGGCGGAAGGTTTTTCTGCCGCAGGGCAATTCATACTTTCTCTGAAGCAACTCGAAGGGGTATTCCTTTTGATTGATCAGATTCAGTTTAATTGCCTCAGCGAGATTTTTGCGGTGTTTTTCGTCCCAACCCCGCGCCACACAACTGGCAGCTAATTCCATATACTCGGTGTACGGCTGCGTTTTCACCGATTCGATGATTCCTCCGCACGCGCGTTCCACGCCGCGGCTGGGAACGTACTGATTGTTAAATCTGCTTTCCATGATTCCTTCCTTATCTTCGCAAAGTTTTTGTCAACCCACAAGAAAATCATACCATATTTCAGGAAAATTGTATACAGCATATTCAGACAAAAAGGTATTAAAACAGAGCGAACAATCAGGAAAGGAAACCGGAAAACACCCGGAAAAGCCGTGGGGCAGGCGAACCTATCAAATTTTTCAATTGCTTCTTTAGATACGGCGCAATGAGAGGATGGGAAACTGTGCGTATTCTTCACAGTTCACACAAAATCCAAACTTTGAAGAAAACCGTATAACTGACAGCGTTTTTTGGATGTATGTTCAGAACGAACCTCTCGGAAACCGAAGAGAAAACGCCTTCTCGGGGAGTTTGGGGACGGCGGCTGTCACCCGGATTGGGGTAGACGGAAAGAATGTTCTGCGTTTACCGGAATCAGCGACGGTTTTGGAGAGCGATATTTGCGTTCTTTGCTATGGTGGGAAGCCGATAGACCCTAGAAAAAACGCGCTCGCGCCGTTTTGCCAAAAGGCAGGACAAGGTTTGTGGATGCGTTTTCTTTTTGCAGGAATAAAACCGTTATAAATCTTTACGAAGAGCGCCAAACGCCCGGTATTTGGTCTGTATGTTTAGAAGATTTTGAATATCGTTGAATACGTTGAATACAGTGAAGTTTTTTTTGATGGAAACGCTCCTGTTCGGAAAATTCCAAAAGGAGTAGTGTCTGGAGGAATATCTTTTCGAGCACAGGAAATGCGCGGAGGTTTTCGGTAGGGAAGAAATATTGAAATTTTGCGAAAGATCACAGCGAAAACCCAAAAAAATTCCCGGGATTTACATGGAATTTGCGCGCAAAAAATCTTTGAAAAAAACAAAAAAGGTGTTGACAAATCGGTTGGCCTATGTTATAATCAACACCGTCGCCGGACAAAAGGTGCCCGGAGCCTATGGAAGAACGGGAGCATAGCTCAGCTGGGAGAGCACCTGCCTTACAAGCAGGGGGTCATAGGTTCGAGCCCTATTGTTCCCACCATAAAGGCCCGGTAGTTCAGTTGGTTAGAACGCTAGCCTGTCACGCTAGAGGTCAGGGGTTCGAGTCCCCTTCGGGTCGCCAGACTGTCGGGGGTCGGCATAGCCGACCCCTCTCCAGACGCCTTGATAGCTCAGTTGGTAGAGCAGTAGACTGAAAATCTACGTGTCGTTGGTTCGATTCCGACTCAAGGCACCACCTGCGGATTTAGCTCATTTGGTAGAGCGCGACCTTGCCAAGGTCGAGGTGGCGGGTTCGAGCCCCGTAATCCGCTCCATAGAAAAACACCGCTTAAATCAAGCGGTGTTTTTGTTTTTACAGTAGATTCGGCCCTTACTGAAGGTTTTTTATATATTCTCAACTAAAATTTACTTTCTTGTGCTTTCTCTTTCTTTGCTGCGTGCATCCCCCTGCGCGTGTTTTTTCTGCACGGTCTTTCTTTTTTCTGCGCGTCAACGTTTCTTTATACTTCCTACCCGCTTTTCTTTCGATTTTTTCCTGACTTGCTTTTTGAGCGTGAATAAAAGTTTTTTCGTAAAAACTCTTGACAACCGAAAATATTCGTGTATAATAACTGTTGCATGTTTCGTGTACGCGAGAGTGGCGGAACTGGCAGACGCGCACGTTTGAGGGGCGTGTGGTTACACCGTACGGGTTCAAGTCCCGTCTCTCGCACCAAGAAAAAGGCGTTTGCCATTGCAAACGCCTTTTTCAATGATGTTTGCCCTTTTGGGCAAATGATGAGGGCTTCG
>CANQNM010000150.1 GCA_947625265.1 uncultured Clostridia bacterium | reverse complement strand
AACTATTCTATCAGAACTCAACCACTTTTTCTATACCTTTTTTCCTTTCAGTCTCACATCAATTGTAACACTACATGAAGAAGGAAAAAATCTTGAAAAATGATTGCAAAAGGAAGAAAAATATGCTATACTGTGCCGTAAACCATTGAAATGAAAGAATCGCCGGGTCACCCCCCGTACAAGAAAGGATCGATAAGAATGTCCGGACACAGCAAGTGGAACAACATCAAACACAAAAAGGAAAAAACCGACGCACAAAGAGGTAAGGTTTTTACCAAAGTCGGTAAAGAAATCGCCATGGCAGTGAAAGCCGGGGGGCCTGATCCCGTATCCAACAGCAAACTGAGAGATCTGATCACCAAGGCTAAAAGTCTGAACGTCCCCAACGACAACATTGACAGAATCATTAAAAAGGCCTCCGGCGCCGACAGCGTCTCCTATGAGGAAATGTTCTACGAAGGTTACGGACCATCCGGTGTGGCAGTCATTGTGCGCGCCGCCACCGACAGCCGCAACCGCACCGCCGGAAACATCCGTCACTATTTTGACAAGTTCGGCGGAAACATGGGCAGTACCGGATGCGTCAGTTACCTTTTCTCCGACTGCGGAGAAATCGTCATCGAGGACGAAGACGGGGAACTGGAGGAAGATAAAGTCATGGAGGCTGCGCTGGAAGCGGGCGCTTCAGATTTCGCGGCAGAAGAGGACGCGTATATCATCAAAACCGAACCTGCCGATTTGGACACGGTGCGGGACGCGTTGATTGCCGCGGGCTATGAGATCGCCTCCTGTGAGATCGAAAAGATCCCTTCGTCCTATGTTTCGCTGTCCAGCGAAGAGGACATCAAGCATATGTCTCTGCTTCTTGAGCACCTGGACGACGACGACGACGTCACGGAAGTTTATCACAACTGGGAAAATTGCGACGTTTAAGGCCCCGCCGCACAAATTTGACGTGCAAATGCACTCTCAGATTTTTCGTCAGACGATGCCAACCCACGGCGGCAGTATCGGCATACTGCCGGGAATGTCCAAGGATGTCTGGGAATATCCAAGAATGTCCAGGGATGTCTGGGAATATCCAAGAATGTCCAGGGATGTCTGGGATTGTCCAAGGATGTCTAAGAATGTCCAGGAATATCCGGGAATATCCGGGGACTTCTGCGCAGTTTGACAGGAGGGGCGCAAACAGACGTGCCGTCAGGGCTTTACCACGACTTGTGCGGCGCTTTCAAGGTAAACGGTCTGCTTTCACCCCAAAATCAAAGATTGACGGTATACAATCGCAACCGACGTTCTACCCTATACCCAAGGCAATCTGAGCGCGCTGCGCGCCGGATGTGCGCCATAACAGGATGCTCAGCGCCCGATACGCGCGCTTTCGCGGGTATCCCTGTGCGTTGACCAGTTTCCTCGAAATTTCCGCAGCGGAAAGAAAGGATTTTTCACAATGAAAAGAACAACCGTCAGGGAATTGTTTGCCGACCCCCGAAAGTTTGAAAATCAAAATATAACTGTAGCGGGTTGGTGCAGGAATCTGAGAGCCAGCAACGCTTTCGGATTTCTGGAACTGAACGACGGTTCCTGCTTTAAGAACCTTCAGGTGGTCCTTGAAGCGGAAAAGTTGGACAACTATAAAGACGTCACCTCGCAGAATATCGGGGCCGCCTTTGTGGCGAAGGGAACGCTGGTTCTGACGCCAGAGGCAAAGCAGCCCTTTGAACTGAAAGCGCAGGACGTCTATGTGGAAGGAATTTCTACACCGGACTATCCTCTGCAAAACAAACGTCACTCCTTTGAGTTTCTTCGCTCCATTGCCCACCTGCGCCCCCGGGCGAACACCTTCGGCGCGGTATTCCGCGTGCGCTCTGAAGCGGCGTTTGCGCTGCACAAATTCTTCAACGAGCAGGGGTTCGTCTATGTGCATACCCCACTGATCACCGGTTCCGATTGTGAAGGCGCCGGGGAAATGTTCAGAGTCACCACGCTCGACCCGAAAAATCCCCCATTGGACGACAACGGAAACGTTGACTTCTCCAAGGATTTCTTCGGCAAGGCCACCAATCTGACGGTTTCCGGTCAGTTGAACGTCGAAACCTACGCCATGGCCTACGCAAAAGTATACACCTTCGGCCCGACTTTTCGCGCCGAAAATTCCAATACCCCCCGCCACGCCGCCGAATTCTGGATGGTAGAGCCGGAAATTGCCTTCGCGGATCTTTCCGATGATATGGATCTGGCCGAGGCCATGCTGAAGAGCGTCATCAAGGATCTGACGGTCAAATGTGCCGATGAACTGGAGTTCTTCAACAAATTCATTGACAAGGATCTGCTCAAACGTTTGGACAATGTAGCAAACAGCGACTTCGCGCGCATCTCCTATACCGACGCCATTGAAATTCTTCAAAATTGCGGCCAGAAGTTTGACTATCCGGTATATTGGGGAGCCGATCTGCAAACCGAACACGAGCGATACCTTACCGAAAAGCATTTTGCAAAACCTGTCTTTGTGTACGACTGGCCAAGAGACATCAAAGCATTCTACATGCGGGTAAACGACGACGGAAAAACCGTCGCGGCGGCAGATTTGCTGGTTCCCGGCGTGGGAGAGTTGATCGGCGGCAGCCAGAGGGAGGAAAGAGCCGAAATTTTGGAACAACAGATCGCGAAATTCGGGCTGAATCCTCAGGACTACGGATGGTATATGGACCTGCGCAAATACGGCGGAACAAGACATGCGGGCTTCGGTTTAGGCTTCGAACGGCTGATCATGTATGTCACAGGCATGACCAACATTCGGGACGTGGAGTCTTTTCCGCGCACTGCGGGGCAAGCGGATTTCTGAAATTTTTTAAATGCCGCTGGGCGCACCCGGCGGCGTTTCAATCTCATGAAAAAAAGCGGGAAAGCGCGACTCCCGCCGGCGCATAGGGGTGTTCTCACGAAAAACGGTACGTTCTTCTGGAGAACGTACCGCAAAGTGAAGACAAAGTCTTATGCGGGGCTTTGCCCCACGCCCCATTTAAGGGACTTTTTGGAAAAAGTCCCCTAAAAACCTTCAAAAACTTTTGAAAAAAGAGGCAGATACTTTCTTCGCGTCTGAAAAGCGGGTTTGTCTGCAGGCTGAAACGGTACGTTCTCCAGAAGAACGTACCGTTTGCTGTTTAGCCTTCGAAGCGCAAGTCTGTCGTCACCGGGGCAATACCATACCGTAATGTTAAAGAATTCAATGCGCAGCGCGCACTCTGCGGATTTCTCCAACTTCCTCCGCAACACGACGCGTTCGATCTGTCTTATTCCCGTTTGTGTGTTTTGGCGGCTTCAGTTCTTTTGAAGAGTCAGCGCGTGGGTGCGCAGGTAGGCGAGAATGGCGTCGTATCCCTGCTTGCTGATGTGCAGTCCGTCGCCCACGCCAAACTCCGCGGGCAGATATCCTTCACGATCCACCAACGCTGAGAAAGTGTCGGCGTAGA
>CANQNM010000149.1 GCA_947625265.1 uncultured Clostridia bacterium | reverse complement strand
ACAAAGTGCTCTCGGCAGTTCACGACGAGTTTCAGCGCCGAAACGTGCAGGCAAGAATTTTGGTCGCAAGCAGAGATCTGCCCACCCTTCTTCTAAAGGAGGAACGGACATGCTGAATCTGCGCATTCTCTGCCACGGCGGCTTGAAGGAAAACTACCTAAGGGAAGCGTGCGCAGAGTATGTCAAACGGTTGGGCGCCTATTGTCGCCCGGAAATTCTCGAGGCAAAGGATGACCGGACATTGGCCGCGCTGATCAAAGACAGGGAATACACCGTCGCCCTCTGCGTAGAGGGAAAAGAATTGTCGTCCACAGAACTGGCGCAGCTGCTCTCCTCGGCGATGAATTTCCATTCCTCGGTGGCCTTTGTCATCGGAGGTTCGGAGGGATTGCCCGAAAGCACCAAAGCGCTGTGCGATTTTCGCCTCTCCTTCTCCAAAATGACGTTTCCGCACCAACTCATGCGCGTCATCCTCCTAGAACAACTCTACAGAGCGTTCAACATCAATCAAAACGGAAAATACCATAAGTGAGAAACACGAAATGAACAGAGATCTTCTTTTTCAAATCCTCGGCGGCGCCTTCCTGCTGATCCTTGCCGTCGAACTGGTTCTCTGGCACTCTTTTTACTTTTAGAACCCCAATTTTATCCGGAGAAAACCATGAATGAATATCTTTTAGGTTCGGCGTCGGTGGCGGTGATCGGCGCCGGGCACGCGGGCTGTGAGGCGGCGCTGGCTGCCGCAAGAATGGGCGTAGACGTCGTTCTTTTCACCATGAATAACGACAGTATCGCGAACATGCCCTGCAATCCCTCCATCGGGGGAACGGGCAAAGGACACCTGGTTTTTGAAATCGACGCTCTGGGCGGTGAAATGGGCGCGCAGGCAGACGCCGCGACCCTGCAATCCAGAACGTTGAACCTGGGCAAGGGCCCGGCAGTCCATTCCAAACGCGTTCAGGCGGACCGTCGGACATATCAGAGAAACATGAAGAAAACCGTTGAAAACACGCCCAACCTTCGTCTTGTTCAGGAGGAAATCACCGAAATTCTCACCGAAAAAATTGGAGACGTCTGCTGTGTGTCAGGAGTGAAAACCAAAACAGGCGGCGTATGGAATGTGCGTTGCGCGGTGGTATGCGCAGGCACTTACCTCTCCTCCTCGGTGGTGATCGGGGAATGCCGTTACTCCTCCGGGCCGGACGGATTTCTGCCCGCAGGAACACTCGGAAAGTCCCTATGCGCCCTGGGCCTCTCCACCCGGCGTTTCAAGACCGGGACGCCTCCGCGCGTCCACAGGAGATCGGTGAATTTTTCCGCGCTGGAACTGCAGCCAGGGGAGGAGCATATCACTCCTTTTTCCTACCGGACAGACAGGGAGAAACTGAACGCCATATGTCAGATTCCCTGCTACATCGTATATACCAATAGCCGCACGCACCAAATCGTGCGGGAGAATCTCCACCGCTCCCCGCTGTTCAACGGCGCCATCACCGGCACAGGCCCCCGTTACTGTCCAAGCATCGAAGACAAGATCGTGCGCTTTTCCGACAAAGAACGGCACCAACTTTTTGTGGAACCCATGGGCGTCGACACCGAAGAACTGTATCTTCAGGGATTCTCTTCTTCCATGCCCGAGGATGTTCAGATAAACATGCTGCGCACTCTCCCGGGCTTTGAAAAGGCCGAAATCATGCGCCCTGCTTACGCGATCGAATACGACTGCCTGGATCCTTTGGAACTTCTTGCAACTCTTGAAACCAAAAAGGTGAAGGGGTTGTTCGGCGCCGGGCAGTTCAACGGCACGTCGGGCTATGAAGAGGCCGCGGCGCAGGGGTTGGTGGCGGGAATCAACGCCGCATTGAAGATCAAGGGAGAGCCTCCCATGATCCTCTCGCGTGATTCCAGTTATATCGGTATGCTTATCGACGATCTGGTGACCAAGGGAACAAACGAACCGTACAGAGTGATGACATCCCGCAGCGAATACCGGCTGCTTCTGCGTCAGGACAACGCGGATCTGCGGCTGTTTGAAACGGGATACCGCGTGGGACTTTTGAAAGAAGACAGGTACCTTTCCATGTGCCGCAAACGGGAGAACATCGAAACGGAAAAAGAACGGCTGCAAACCACACGCGTGCCCGCTCTTCCGGCGCTGGACCGTATGTTGGAAACCCTCGGAGGCGCGCCGGTCAAGGGATCGGCAACTCTCGGAGAACTTCTGAGACGTCCCGGTCTAAACTATACGCTGCTGAAGGATTTTGATCCGCAGAAGGACGCCGCCGACAGGGAAATCCTTGAGGAAGCGGAAATTGAGATCAAATACGAGGGGTACATCAAAAGGCAGCTTTCCGCGGCCAAAAAATTCTCCTCCCTTGAGTCCAAAATCCTGCCGGAGGATCTCGACTACCTCGCGGTTTCCGGTCTTCGCATCGAAGCCAGACAAAAATTGCAGCAAATTCGGCCGCAAAACATCGGCCAGGCTTCCAGAATTTCGGGCGTCAGCCCGGCCGACATCTCGGTGCTCCTCATTTACCTTGAAAAACGCAGGCGGGAAAGGAAGGAAACGAATGGCGAATTTCTCTGAAAACTACAGAAAGATTCTTATTTGCTGCGGTCTTGGGCAATACGCTTCGGAGAAACTGTCAAAAAAGTTTGAACGTCTGACCGCTCTCCTTCTTGAAACAAACGCGCATACGAATCTGACCGCCATCACCGACGTAGAGCAGATCATCTTCAAGCACTACGCCGACTGCCTGAATATCGCGTCTTTTCTGCCCCCAAAGGCGAAAACGCTGGACGTAGGCTGCGGCGGAGGATTTCCCACGCTTCCGCTGGCAATCGCAAGGCCGGATCTTGAAATTTTTGCCTTAGACAGCACGGTGAAGAAGTTGAGTTTTGTAGAGAATTGTGCGAAAGAACTGTCGCTTTCGGTTCACACGCTGTCGGGCAGAGCGGAAGAACTGGGCAGAAATCCCGAATTTCGGGAACACTTCGACGCGGTAACCGCGCGGGCGGTAGCAACTCTGAGCGTTCTGTGCGAGTGGTGTCTCCCCTTTGTGAAGGTGGGGGGAATATTTCTTGCGATGAAGGGCGCGGACGGTCAAAAAGAACTCTCCCAGGCACAACGCGCCATAGAGCGACTGGGCGGACAGGTGGAAGCGTGCACGGAACACACCGTCGGCTGCGCGAAACGCATGACCATTCTCATCCGAAAAACGTCGTCCACCAAAGATCTTTATCCGCGGCGAAACGCTGTGATCCTGAAAAATCCGCTATAGAACCCTTCGTTTCGCGCCACATAAAAAGGCTTTCGTCCATCCCGACAAAGATTTCCGCCCACATCTGCAAAAAAGTTTTCGCCCGCCTTTCTGAAAAGGCGCGGCAGAGGGCGTAAAACTCTCCCCGCGCCCGCAGGCGGCGGAATGCTCTGTTTTTGCGAGCGGCGGGTCACCCGTTTTTGTGGATGGCGAATGCCCCGTTCTTGTGGGTGGCGGATGCCCCGTTCTTGTGGGTGGCGGATGCCCCG
>CANQNM010000148.1 GCA_947625265.1 uncultured Clostridia bacterium | reverse complement strand
CAGCCTGCAGACAAACCCGCTTTTCAGACGCGAAGAAAGTATCTGCCTCTTTTTTCAAAAGTTTTTGAAGGTTTAAAGGGGACTTTTCGGAAAAATCCCCTTAAATGGGGCGCGGGGCAAAGCCCCGCATAAGACGTTGTCTTCACTTGATGCGTTTCCAAACGGAACGCTTTTCTTTTTTCTGTGCTTTCTCTTTTGAAACTTTTTGTGATATTTCGGCGATAGGTTCATCTCTGAATTCGTTCCACTTTCACGCACCTAAAATCGGTTTCCGAAAGGCTAAACAACGCGCCCTGCAAAACGACCGGCGTTTGCGCCGGTTCAAACCTGCACGGCATACCGGTTTTCAGACGGCGCACAATGATTTCGGGATTCACGCCCAACGCCGAATGTCCGGGGCCGCACATGCCGATATCGGTGATATATCCGCAGCCCGATCCAAGAATCTGTTCGTCCGCCGTGGGCACGTGGGTATGGGTGCCAAAGAAAATCTGAACGCGGTCTTTGAATTCATAGGCAAGCGCAAATTTTTCGCTGGTAGCCTCGGCGTGAAAATCTATCGCGACCGCGTCATACGTTCCTTTTTCGCTGTCGAGGATTTTCAAGCAGGTTTCAAAGGGACAGGCACAGGGATCCATGTTTATTCTCCCCGCCAGATTGATGACCAGAAGATTTCTTCCGTTCAGACTGAGCAATCCGCAGCCTTTCCCGGGATTCGCGCCGGGATAGTTGGCAGGGCGGAGAAGTCGGGGGCAGTCGTCCAGCATGGTGTAGATATTTTTCTGGCGAAAGGAATGGTTTCCGCCGGTGATGAGATCCGCGCCCGCGTCAAAAAGGGCGTCGGCGTCTTCGGCCGAAAGGCCGTTTCCGCAGCCCATGGAGGCGTTTTCTCCGTTGACAATCACTGCATCGGCTTTCAATTCCTTACGGAGAGCGCACAGTTTTTCCTGCAGGGCGAGAACGCCCGCTTTGCTTACCACGTCTCCCAAACAAAGAATTTTCATACCTGACTTCTCCCATAAATTTTCTCTATTTGCCGTCGCAGAACCGACAGCGCGAAAAGAACTGTGAAGAGAACCGCTCGGCTTAGGGCAAAAAACGGGGGGAATAAAAAACCGCGCGGGATCGCCGCGTAAAATACGGCGATCCCGGGCCCGGGAAGATTCTTCACAACGGATGATTGCAAGGCGCAAAACCGAGTTGTTTCAGACAGCGCCGACGTCCTCCCGCAGGACAGACCAATCTTCCCGCAGAGGAACCGACGGCCGCGTCAGGAACAGCAACTCGCCAACGCATAACGCATATTGTTCAAACAAAAATATATATTCTGCCGCGAAAAAACCTGAATTCTCGCAGCGATTGTTTTCGCTTTGGCTCTATATTCTTATATGTTAAACTGCGTTGCAGTGGTTTATTTCGCAAACTCTGTCGCTCTGCTTTCACGAATGATGTTTACTTTGATCTGACCGGGGTATTTCAGTTCGCCTTCAATTTTGTGGGCGATATCCCTTGCAAGAAGCACCATATTCTGATCGTTTACCTCTTCAGGTTTGACCATGACGCGCACTTCTCTGCCCGCCTGAATGGCATATGCTTTTTCTACCCCTGGGAAACTTGAGGAAATCTCCTCCAATTTCTGCAAACGTTTGATGAAATTCTCGATGTCCTCTCTGCGTGCTCCCGGACGGGCGGCGGAAATGGCGTCGGCCGCCTGAACAATGAGCGCGGTGATTGTCCGCGGCTCCACATCGCCGTGGTGGGCCTCGATGGCGTGGATCACATCTTTGCTTTCCTTATATTTTTTTGCGATCTCCACCCCGATCTGAACGTGAGAGCCTTCAATTTCCTGCGTCATGGCTTTTCCGATGTCATGGAGAAGCCCTGCTCTTCTGGCAACGGTTCCGTCCACCCCCAGTTCGTCGGCAATGATGCCGGCAATGTGGGAAACTTCTACCGAATGGTTGAGCACATTCTGTCCGTAACTGGTACGGTACATGAGACGTCCCAGAATCTTCACAAGTTCGTTGTTCAGTCCGTGAATTCCTGTTTCAAAAACGGCTTTTTCGCCGGCCTGTTTGATGCGAACCTCCACTTCTTTCTTGGCTTTCTCCACCGTTTCTTCAATTCTGGTGGGGTGAATTCGGCCGTCTGCAATGAGTTTTTCCAGCGCAAGTCTCGCAACCTCCCGGCGGATGGGGTCAAAACTCGAAAGGGTGATGGCTTCGGGTGTGTCGTCGATGATAAGGTCTACGCCTGTGGCGGTTTCCACCGCCCGGATGTTCCTGCCTTCTCTGCCGATAATTCGGCCCTTCATGTCGTCGTTGGGCAGCGCCACCACAGACACCGTGGCCTCAGCCACCTGTTCGGACGCCACACGGGAAATGGCAAGAGAAATGATGTTGCGCGCCTTTTCATCGGCGTCTTCCTTCAACTGGTTCTCAATTTCAACCAGTTTTTGAGCCGCCTCAAAGCGGGCCTGTTCCTCAACCTGAGCGATGAGCAGTTCCTTCGCGCTTTCCGCGGTCAGCCCGGACAATTCCTCCAGTTTTTCAAACTCCTTGACTTTGAGCCCTTCCACTTCCGCTGTCAGATCTTCATACTCTTTGATTTTCTGATTTAAAGTCTCGTCTTTTTTCTCAAGTTGATCCAGTTTGCGGTCGAGAGATTCCTCTCTTGCCACGCATCTGCGTTCAAGTCTCGAAAGTTCGTTGCGTCGGTCTTTGATCTCGCGGTCAAGTTCGTTTTTGCTGCGGAGAATTTCTTCCTTGGCTTCGATAAGCGTTTCTTTTTTCTTTTGGTCGGCAACTTTTGTGCCTTCCTCAATGATCCGCTTGGCTTCCTGTTCGGCGGACCCTATTTCCGCTTCCGCAACTCTTTTGCGGTACTGAATGCCCAAAAGAACGCCGAGAAATCCGAAAACAAGCGCGCAGACCACACCGACGGCAATCGCAATGATTACGGGCAAATTTTGCACCTCCTTTTCTTTCATATTTAGTTTTACATGTCCGATTTTTTAGGGTCGCGGCGCCGGGCTTCGGAAAGCCATCTCCCGGCACCTTACTATCTATTGTAAACAAAAAGTTTGTTCCTGTCAAGAGCAAATTGACATTTTATTTTACCTTTTGCCCATCTCGCGCCGTTTTCTCAAGGCGCTGTCCCCGCCTTTTTCGAAGCGGGAAGGATTTGGGTGACGCCGTTAGTTTTTGGCCCTGTCGGCAAACGTTCTGCACTGTTTGTGCTCCCTTGCGGAATTGAACTATGCCCAGTTGTGCGGCGCCGTCATGGCGCAGGAATCTCTCGGTTCTTCGGTTTTGCATCCGACCTCCAATTCCCGTCAAAAAGACCTGCCGTCATGTCGTTCAAAATCGTAGGGCGCGGTTGGGAAGCAGGCGGTCTCATATGTAGAATGCCTTCCAAAGCATGCGGATGAACGGCGCGCTTTGAGGGCGTCGCGGTACAGTTCGGCATGCAAAAGCGAGCCGTTTCCCACCCCGCCAAAGGGGCTTTTCCCGAAAAGCCCCTCAGCCTGCGGACAAACCCGCTTTTCAGACGCGAAAAAAGTATCTGCCTCT
>CANQNM010000147.1 GCA_947625265.1 uncultured Clostridia bacterium | reverse complement strand
AGATTGAGGGAAAGGTGATGTTTTTAGGCGGGCCGCTGTACTACTGTGCGGGATTGAGAAAGTGTTTTTACGAAACTCTGAAACTGACGAAGGAAACGGCCGTTTTTCCCGAATACGCCCTGTATGCCGTGGCAATGGGCGCAGCGATGACAGCGCACGGCGGAAAACCGCTTCACTTCAGGCAACTCATGGAGCAAATCGAGCACAGCGTAGCACGTGAAGAACTGGGCGCCGATCGGATGCCTCCGCTTTTCAAAAACGAGGAAGAGTACAGGGAATTTTCTTTAAGGCACGCCCGTGCCGCCGTCCCCTATGGGGACATTCATACATACAGGGGCGACGCTTTTCTGGGCATTGATTGCGGCAGTACCACCACCAAACTGGTGCTGCTTTCGTCGGATTGCTCCATACTTTACGCCCACTACAGTTCCAACAGAGGCAACCCTCTTTTAACGGTGAAGGAGCGGTTGGAAGAGATTTACGCTCTTTGTGAAGACCGGATTGTGATTCGCGGCAGTTCTGTCACGGGCTACGGCGAGGATCTGATTAGACACGCTTTCCGCATAGACGAGGGACTGGTGGAAACCATCGCTCATTACACTGCCGCCCGGTATTTTCAGCCCGATGTGGATTTCATCCTTGACATTGGCGGTCAGGACATCAAATGTTTTCGCATCCGAAACGGAGCCATTGACAGCATCATGCTCAACGAGGCGTGTTCCTCGGGCTGCGGATCCTTTATCGAGACTTTTGCACGGTCCATGGGGTATGACGTTTCGGAATTTTCAAAATTGGGCGTTCGATCTTCCGCGCCGGTGAATCTTGGATCCCGATGCACGGTATTCATGAACTCCTCGGTGAAACAGGCGCAGAAGAACGGCGCAACGGTAGAGGACATCTCCGCGGGATTGTCGGTAAGTGTGGTGAAGAACGCCCTTTACAAGGTGATTCGTGCGGTATCGGCGAAGGAACTGGGGGAACGCGTCGTGGTGCAGGGCGGAACTTTTTACAACGACGCGGTTTTGCGTGCCTTTGAACGGGAACTGGGCGCGGAGGTGATCCGTCCGACCATCGCCGGACTGATGGGGGCATACGGTGCAGCGCTGCATGCCATGCGTCACAAGAGCAGCGGGATGTTATCCCTAAACGAACTGAAAACCTTCACCCATTCGTCCTCTTCGGCTCTGTGCGGAGGCTGTTCCAACCGATGCCGTCTGACAGTCAACCGTTTTTCAGACGGAACGCGGTTTGTCTCGGGCAACCAGTGCCAAAAGGGTCTTGGGATAGAGAAGGGCGCGGAGGAACCGAACATCTACGAGTGGAAAAGAAGGTATTTCAAATCCCTGGCGCCGCTGAAGGGTACACGGGGGAAAATCGGTATTCCCATGGCGCTGTCCACTTACGAATTCGCGCCGCTCTGGCACGCGCTTTTCACAACCCTTGGGTTTGAGGTACACTTTTCGGCGCAGTCCAACAGAACAACCTATGAAAAGGGGCAGTTTACCATTCCCTCGGACACGGTGTGTTACCCTGCGAAGATCATGCACGGGCACGTGATGGAACTCATGGAGGAGGGTATTCCCCTGCTGTTTTATCCGGGGCTGACGTACAATGTGGACGAAGGCGCATCCAATAATCACTACAACTGTCCCATTGTGGCATACTACGGGGAACTCCTCAAGGGCAACATGGACGAATTGCGCAAAGTCAGATTTCTGAATCCCTATCTTCGGGTGAACAGTGAGGGGGAACTTTTGAACACCCTGTATCCGGTTTTGAAGGATGTGGACCGAAGTATTGAGAGAAAAGAAGTCAAAAGGGCGGTTTCAGCAGGATTCAACGCCTACGAAACCTACAAACAGGCGCTGCGCGGAGAAGCGGAGAGAATTCTTGCCCTTGCGCGAGGTACAGGAAAACGTGTGATGATTCTTGCGGGCAGGCCTTACCATGTGGACCCGGAAATCGGTCACGGCATCGACAGACTTGCGGCATCCCTTGGTTTTGCCGTGGTCAGCGAGGACAGTGTGTGCCACCTCGCACCCATGCAGTTTGTGAAGGTACTGGATCAGTGGACCTTTCATGCAAGGCTGTACCGGGCGGCGGCATATGCAGCGGCGCATGAGGATACGGAACTTGTGCAGTTGGTGTCCTTTGGATGTGGGGTAGACGCCATCACCACCGACGAAGTGCGCTCGATTCTTGAAAAAAAACACAGGTTTTACACACAGATCAAGATCGACGAGATCACCAACCTTGGCGCCGTGCGCATCAGACTGCGCAGCCTTTTGGGTGCGTTGGAGGAACGGGAGAAGAGGAGAAACGACCATGCAGGATAAGAATTTTGTTCCCTTTACCGAGGATATGAAGAAGGACTATACCATTCTTGTACCCAACATGTTGCCTCTGCACTTCAGTTTGGTGCTCAGCGTTCTTGGAACCTACGGTTATCGCACGAAACTGTTGAAAACCGACGGGCCGAGGATTGCGGAGACCGGATTGAAATATACAAACAACGATACCTGCTATCCGGCGATTCTTGTGATCGGGCAGTTTATGGACGCGCTGCTTTCCGGAGAGTACGATCCCCATAAAACGGCGCTCATTATGTTTCAGACCGGCGGCGGCTGCCGCGCGTCCAACTATATTCCCCTCATCCGCAAGGCTCTGGAGAAGGCGGGCATGGAATATGTGCCGGTCATATCCTTCAGTTTGACGGGTGTGGAGAAACATCCGGGATTTAAACCGACGGTGGGTATGCTTCATCGGATGATTTACGCGCTGACATACGGGGATTTGCTCATGAATTTGATCAATCAGGTGCGCCCTTATGAACGAGATCCCGGTCAGGCGGAGAGGTTGGCCGAGGAGTGGATTGACACATTGGGAAAAGAACTTGGAACTTCCAAAAGAGTCAGTTACAAAAAGATTAAAGAGAATTACCGTCTCATCGTCCATTCCTTTTCCCAAATTCCCCTGCGCCGCGAAAAACGGGTTAGGGTGGGAATCGTCGGGGAGATATTCGTCAAGTATTCTCCGCTGGGCAACAATGATCTGGAAAGGTTCCTCATTGGTGAGGGAGCGGAAACGGTTGTTCCGGGATTGACCGATTTTTTCATGTTTTTCGTGCGTAACGAGATGACCGAGTATGAGATCTACAAAAGAAATTTCATACGGTACCTGATTGCGCGGCCGGTTTACAGACTTTTGTGCAAAAAAAGAGAGGATATCGGAAACGCGCTGGAAGAGAGCGGCGTTTTTCGCGGCCTGACGCCTTTTGAAGAGGTTGTCGAAACGTCCGGAGACGTGATCAGCCACGCTGTAAAAATGGGGGAAGGGTGGTTGCTTGCGGCGGAGATGATGGAACTTTCCCAGGCGGGATGCAAAAACATTGTCTGCGCGCAGCCTTTTGGGTGTCTGCCAAATCATATCTGCGGAAAGGGAATGATGAAACCCATAAGGGAGTTCTGCCCGGACGTGAACATCGTGGCCATTGACTACGACGCCGGCGCGAGCCGTGTCAACCAGGAAAACCGCCTGAAACTGATGTTGGCAAACGCCGACTGTCAGGCAGCCCGTATATCGCGTATATAACGCAGCAAGGCGG
>CANQNM010000146.1 GCA_947625265.1 uncultured Clostridia bacterium | reverse complement strand
GGGCAACTCAGCCACAGGGCATAAACGCTATCATAGTCATCGAGCCGCATATTTCGTATTTCCATAGTTTGTCCTCCACAAATACCGATTTATCGGGCAGATATATCCATCCTTCGATAAATTGTACCACAAAATCATGAATAAATCTCCCGCTTTTAACCCGGCACACATTTTACACCGCAAGCGAAAAATTACACCGCAAAGGCGCACTATTTAATTTTTCCTTAGCCTTGTATAAAACTCTGCAAGATCATATCCGATATGTTGTCGAAGATATATAAAATATCACACAAGGGATATTTGTATATCAAAGACCGAACCGGCCCATCGGGCGCATTTTTGCGCGCTCATGAGGGTTACAATCAAAAGCGTAAACCTTTGCCGGGGCTGTGAATAATGTTTAACAGCGCCCCGCAGGGTCGCCCGCGAAGGCGGGGCGAGAATTAGAGTGCATAAAGTGATTGGAAATCCTCTCGGTCACGCAGAGCATCGAATTGGCTCTGGTCAAGATACTCTCGGAAATCTTCAGTGAGGGTAGAGGTGCCGCTGACCCACAAATCTTTAGAATCAAAGGTCAATTTGTTCAGAATGGTGCAAGTGTATGGAACGGGCTTCACACGAGCTTTTTCAAGATCACGTTCATAAGTTGCCGCATACTGATGAGAGAATTTCAATGTCTCAACGGCTTTCTCGAATTTTCCTTCCCGGGTGAGGCACATTGCTTGCCAAATGTAATTGTGCATCAAAGCCTCGTTGTAAAACAGATAGTTGCCGTCGTCGATAATTGTTTTGATGACGGTTTCTGCCGCACGTATGGCATGGAGGTCATGCTTACCCCATTCCAGATCACCTACAAGATTGGACATTTTACGTTCGATCATTTTCTGTCTGTGAACAGATAACTCTTCTCCCGACAGACACCACATCAGGAGTTCGTCTTCGTTGTAAGGGTGTTGTTTGGCATAAAAAGCGGCGTCGGCTTTGCGTCCGATATTAGGCAGATTCCGAACCAGTCCGTAAATAGCACAATTCTTAGTGTCGGCATCCTCACAGTCCTTAAAAATAGTCTCGTAGAGTTTGACAGCTGACTTGAAATGTTCTTGTTGCTCTTCGGAATAATGCTCACAGTTGTGAATAGCATATGATTCCTCTGCCAAAGCCAGCCACAAAAGGCAATCAAAATTGCCGGGGTATTCTGCCACAGCGATCTTGGCAATCTCATAACGCTTGGCTGTATCACCTGTTTTATGGGTTTCATCCAAAGTTGCCTCCAGTTCCTTCAAGCGAGGGTCTTCCTCCGCGTTGACAAATCCGAACAACTCATCGATAGATACACCTAACAGACGAGCCAGTGGAACAATCATGGATAGGTCGGGGGAAGCAGCACCCGTCTCCCATTTGGAAACAGCTTGGAATGATACATTTAAATATTCAGCCAGCCGTTCCTGGGTCATATCTTTTTTCTTACGTAGCTCTTTGATTTTTTTGCCGATGTCGTTCATATGCAATCTCCTTAATTATAAAGGGTAAGCGAGCTCTGCTTTCGCAATTATTATATAACAAATCTACCTATCGTCAATAACTTGTTTTTTGACGAATTTCAACCATCATTCGAGTTTTTAAAAATTCTCAATCAAAGTGAAAGGAAGCGTGCGTATTGGCCAATTCAATATGCGATTGAGAGATATACAACAACACCATCTTGTTTGCAAAGTAACTACTGTTTTTTCTGTTTTCCCGACGCTCGCGTCTGGGACAAGCATAACGCGAGGAAGATGCATCTGTCACCTGTCACGCAGTCACAGAGTTCAAAATCTGCGTCGGAGGGAACAAAGAAAAGCCCCGCGCGTGGCGGGGCAAAAGGAAAATTATTTATACTTTTCTAAAACCGCTTTGTAATCGGGATTTTTGAGAAGCTCGGCACGTCTGCCACTCTTAGCATTGGCACGATAATCAAGATTGAATTTGAAAAAGTTTGCGCTTGTCGCTTCACCGTAACTGTCAAAGGCGCGCTTCAACGCCTCGTTTTTCGTTCTCAAATCTTCAGTCTTTTTTGTCACATACAGGTTTTTATCCATAACAGCGATTACTTGTTCGTCTGTTCCGCCGCGATAGCATAGGTCGTTTTCCATCCTTCCAAGGAAAGAACGTGCGAGCATAAGGAAGAATGATTCTCCAGTTTCATCGAATGCATTTACCATCAGATCACCGTATTTCAATGCACGCACCGTCTTTTCCTTCATCGAGAGAGAAGGATCAAAAAACACGGTTCTGCCAAGTTTATCTGCTGCGAAATCGACAAGCTCATACATATTCTTTTGAACGTGGAAATAATACTCGCTTGTGTCTTTTGCAAACAGCTGCTCGGTTTTTTGTCCGCTGGTGGTATACCAATTGGTGAATTTTGTTTTGTAAATCTCCAGTGCCTCGTCCGTTTTACCTTCCGCATGAAGAATTTTCGCGCACATATTCCACGCGTCAAGCCGTAGACTTTCTTCGGTACACCCTTCCAATATCTTTTCACAGATAGCAAGAAATTCATCTTTGTGCGCAATCAAAACAGCGGAATCATTGTCAGCCGAACCACCGCTAATATTCCACATATAGTAGTTCATGATCCAATAATCATTAGGGTAATCGCGGTAAGCCTTAACGATAATTTCTCTCCCTTTTTTGTCATTCCAATGCTGTCTATACAGAGCAATTACCTCGTCAATTTCGGCTTGAATCTTTTCTTGATTATAGCCCATCAGTTCGTCGAGCGTTACTCCAAAGAAATATGCCAAAGGTTGAAGAAGTGTAATATCGGGGTAAGTCTCGCCTCGCTCCCATTTGCTTACTGCTGCACAGGTGACATTCATCGCAACCGAAAGCTGCTCCTGAGTAATATTTTTTGCTGTACGCAAACGTTTAATATTTGCACCAATTGTCATTTCCATAATCATACCTCCATTGAGATAAAAGTAAGCCGACGTCTGCTTCTGCTAATATTATATCAAATTTGCTATTGAAGTACAGGGATTGTCAGGAACACTCTTGTTAACCGGAGGTTAAATAATTGTAGTTTCCGGGAGAGAAAACGGATTACAGGAAAGCGAAACTGTTGTTTATTTTTTTATAGGTTCGATTGTTACAGCAACTCGCCTCTTTCACCCGGAGAGAAAAGTCGTCCTTCAGTGAAGCATGCCCGTATCTTTTGCCAAAGAAAATGCGAAAGACCTCGATAAAATCGAAGTCTTTCGGCAATTGGGCTATTTTACCCGTTTAGCATGGTGGACCTGGTGGGGTTCGAACCCATGACCTCTGCGTTGCGAACGCAGCGCTCTCCCAACTGAGCTACAAGCCCATAGTTTCAATTTTCGTTTCGCACCGGATAAATCCAGTGTGTCCTCTCGCGTACCGCGCAGTCTCACTGAAGCCCTGCCCTGATATAATATATGTTTTGTTTCGTTTTGTCAATAGTTTTTGCAAAATTTAATCGCCGTTTTTTCAAAAAACGAATACTTGAAGTGAATACGTCAATAGAATTTGAAACGGCGTCGTGCAATCGGTTTATTAAACTTTGAAACCGTAAGAAATTTTGTAGTTTTGTCAATGATATGAGACCAAAAAAGGTGAAAAAATAATTGAGCAGATAGGACATTCAATCGCCCTG
>CANQNM010000145.1 GCA_947625265.1 uncultured Clostridia bacterium | reverse complement strand
CAGGGCGATTGAATGTCCTATCTGCTCAATTATTTTTTCACCTTTTTTGGTCTCATATCATTGACAAAACTACAAAAGCAAAAATATCCCTTTTGCAAGCCCATTTTTATAACCGCTTCATCCCGATTCGCAGCAAGCCTGTGCGACCGCTGAAAAAGTCAAAAACTACGTGCCGGTAGAAAAGCACAAAATCTGTGTACGAACGGCATGGTTTCAGGTTTTCTGTCCGCTTCTTTCACAATCGTATCGGGTTTACAATATTTTTATATGTTCTCTCTTGAATTTTTTGACTGTATGGTATACAATGAAGGGGAATATTTGAAATTCGCGCACAGCCGCTGAAAGGACGACCACCGGGTCATAGAAACGAAATGTACATGAAAATAAAGTCCGGCTTTTCGATGTTTCTTTTGAAATTTCTCTTCCCCACCACAGGCCTTTTCACAATTTTTTCTCTGCTTTTGGCGCTTCCTTCCTCTACAAAGGGGCTGACAAGGGAAAAAATCTGGCTGCTGTTTTTGGTGTCCGCGGCAATTTCCGCGTCGAACCTTCTATTATCCATAAAAAAAATGGGCCTGTATTTCAAAGTTGCCACCCACTTCATCGCGCTCTCCGGCACGGTTTTGCTGACGCTTTACTTGTCTGGCTATATGCGAACCGGAAGATGGGTGATCATTCTCGTGGCGTACATCCTGATTTATGCCATTGCCTGCCCGATAGGACTGCTTCTCTACCACCAAAGAATCGCAAATAAAAAGTCTGAGGCAAAGGGTGATTACGAATCGGTCTATGAAAGGAACGAAAGGGGAATGAAAAAGGGGTGAACAGCGCCCCCAGAGATGCAAACCGATGAAAAACTTCTTTTTGTGGGGAGGGTAAAATTTCTTCCAAAGAAAAAGTGGATCAAAATCTTCTGACACAGGAAAATCAAATAGAATCCAATGCATCTATCTTTGCCCAAAAGGACCGCGATTTTCGCCGCGGTCCTAATTTTTTAAGACTCCATCCGCCCTTTTTTGGCCATTTGGACTTAAAAATCGAAAGATGAACGGAGTTGTTCTCCACATTTCTTCTCTTCACAAACAGTTTTGAAATTCAAAGGGAAAAACGCAAAATGCGCCGAACATTTTTGCCAGAAGCCAAAAAACGGCATGTTTCCCGTCCCGCAGACGTTTGTCTCGTGGGATCGCGGTTTTCAGTTCATACCATCTCCATTTATCGGATTTTGTAAAACATCGGGGGATTGTAGCGCAAAAGTGAGGAACCACGGATTTTAAATTGCTTAAAGGCTGTTGATTTCTAAAAGAAAATATGATAAAATGTGAAAAAAGAAGGGGTGCGAAGCGTTGACACGTTCAAGAAGTGTTGACACCTTCAAAATGACGGCCATGCCACAGATGATCAAAAAAATGGTAAATGTTTTGTGCGCCATGCTCTCTTTGACCATAGTAGGCAGTACAGTTATAAGCAGTGCGGTTTCGCCTTTTTTCCCGCTCCCGTCCGTTCCCAAAACACAGGTTTTTGCCCCCCTTCCATGCCCTGAGAGCCCGTCTGTTGAAAAAGAGCGGAAAGAAGAAAAAATCAGGGAACTGATTTTTTCCATGACTCTTCGAGAAAAACTTTGTCAGATGTTCATCCTTTACCCGCAGGCGTTGGGCACGAATACAGTTCCCGTCCAAAATATCGATGAGGAAATTAAACAGGGATTGAAGAAAACGCCGGTGGGCGGAGTAATCTTTTCGGGCGGCAACCTCTCCACTCCTTTGGGTACGGCAGCGTTTATTGATGATCTGCAAAATGAAAGCAGAATTCCGCTTTTCGTCGCTGTGGACGAGGAGGGCGGCAAAGTGGCGCGTCTTGCAAACAGCGGAAACTTCCATGTAAAAAAATATTCCTCCATGCTGGACGTGGGAAAAAGTAAAAGGTCTGGGGATGCCTACAACGTAGGGCAAACGATCGGGGCCTATCTTTCAAAATACCGATTCAATCTGGATTTCGCGCCGGTAGCAGACATTTTCAGCAATCCCTCCAATACCGTCATCGGTAATCGATCCTTCGGAAGGGACCCGAAAACCGTCTCGGCCATGGCTCTTGCCGTTTCACAGGGACTGGGCAGTAAGGGGATTATCTCCTGTTTTAAACATTTTCCAGGACATGGGGACACAGCGGAAGACTCGCACACCGGAAAGGTCACCGTGTTCAAAACCTGGGAGGAACTGAAAGAGTTTGAACTTCTTCCTTTTATCACGGCCATCAACAGCGAATGCGACATGATCATGGCGGCGCACATTGATCTGCCCAACGTCACAAATGACGGGTTGCCCGCCACGCTGTCCAAAGAACTGTTGAAGGGAAAACTTTGCACGGAATTGGGATATACCGGCGTGATCATCACCGATGGGTTGGACATGAAAACTATTGAAAGCCGCTACTCCCCCGCTGAATATGCCGTTTTGGCTGTAATAGCAGGCGCGGACATTCTTCTGCTTCCATCGGATTTCACGGCTGCGCTGGATGCTCTTGAAAAGGCCGTAGAAGACGGTGAAATTTCTGAAGAGCGTATTGAAGAAAGTCTCGTGAGAATTCTGAGCCTGAAAGAAAAGTATATGCATATCCTTTCAGAGCCGAAAAACTGAAAAATAGGCAGATAGCGGACACGTATGCGCACCTACAGAGGGATTCCGCTCACAAAAAATAAAAAAACTTAAAGAAAGGACGGAAAGAGTCGTGAAGAAGGTTATTACGGTCAACAGACAGTTTGGCAGCGGAGGACGGGAATTCGGAAAACGATTGGCGGAAAAACTGGGGATCGCCTACTATGACAGCGAAATCATCTCCGAAATCGCCGCAAGAAGCGGTTTGGCAGTAGAATACGTCAACAACATTGTAGAGCACAAACCCATCATCTACTATCCCATCACCATTGGGCGAACCTTCGTTACTCACGCGCCCCAGCCACTGGACTTCAATACAAGAATTTATAACGAACAGCACAGGCTCATCCGGGAACTGGCGGAAAAAAGCGATTGCGTGATCATCGGAAGGTGTGCCGATTACATTCTAGGCGACATTCGCCCCCTGCGCATCTTTATCTACGCCGACATGCCGGTTCGCTTAGAGCGCTGCCGCCAAAAGGCTCCGGTCGATGAAAAAATGACCGACAAACAACTTGTTCGGCACATCGAAGAGATCGACAAGGGGCGCAGCGAATACTACAAGTACTTTACGGGGAAAAAGTGGGACGATATGAAGCACTACGATCTCTGTTTGAACACCTCCTCCACGCCCATAAAAACCCTCGCGGAAAGCCTGTCGTATCTCATTCAAAACGGCTGTATATGAACCGTGCGTGGGCAAACGGTTGGAACTGTAAAGAATTCCTTTCTTGATCGTTCCAAAAACGCTGTATTTCGTACACGCACGTACCAGGCAGGAATGCAAACGGCGCGTAGGAACCGTAAAAAACACAAAGCATCCAAAGCGCGTAAAAAGCCACCCAAAGCGCAGGAAACAGGCCTGTTTGCGGGTGGCTTTCCCTATATGTTGCCGTGAATTGAAACCGTTACACCTCCGGTGGGCGTCGAATCTCGGGGGAATCGGCGCACCGTGATTTTCAGAGTTTATGCCTCCGCAGGTCGATTAAAAGCCTGTCCGTTCGCTC
>CANQNM010000144.1 GCA_947625265.1 uncultured Clostridia bacterium | reverse complement strand
CAATGATGTGTGCCTGCGGGCACATAAGGGCAAGCATCTCATCATTGCGACCATCGGGGGCAACATCATTGCGACCATCGGGAGCAACATCATTCCACCGTCAGGCGTAACATCATTACATTGCATCTGTTGGTAACTTTTCCGTCTGGTACATCATCAAAAAAACATCCATCAGCGGCAGTGTTTCTGCCAGATTTCTGCTCTTTTTTTGTTTTCTGCGGCGCAAAATTTGACCGTCCGGGCAGGTGCTCGGACGGTCGTTTTGTCATATTTTAAAGACGTCGGTGATGCCGTTCGGTCGTGACCATGCTGTTCATTCTTTCATCTGCTTCTCAATTTCCGCTCTTTTTTCGTCCATATACTCATAGATCGTTTCATGAAACAATTTCTCTTCCAAAAAGTCCTCCTGAAAAGCGTCAATCACCTTCCGCGCAATGTCCAACTGCACGGCAGCCTTTTCGGACTCTCCTTTTTCCTTCAGCCGTCGGGCGATCACGAGCAGCATATCGACCAGCGTTTCTGCTGATATATTCTTTTGCTTCTGCGCCGCCTTGTAACTGTCCTCGCCATCCAAAAGGGACGCCGCAAGTTCCAGCTTTGTAAAATAAATTTCAGGGATCTTTTCAAGGGTAGGCCCGACCAAAGCTGTCTGCCCGGTTTCATGGTAGCAGGACGCGAGAATCCGACAGGCGTCATATTTTACCTCATCGTCTTTGGTCGATTCGATCAGCGCTTTGCAGATTGCAATCATCTCGTCCGCTCTTGTTCCCGGATCCATTGTATAGAGCAAGTTGTTCAGGATCACATCGTTTCCAGGAAATCTTCGAAGACCGTCCCGCAGGATCTGTTCAGATTTTTCAGGATCTGAGCAGCGATAAAGGTAGGCTTCATTGCAGATTGCCTTGACCTGCTTCTCCTTTTCAAACAGATTGAAATCAAAAAGGTCGTCAATGGAAACACCGAAAAAAGACGCCAAAGCGGGAATCAAACTGACGTCTGGCAGTGTGTATTCGTTCTCCCATTTTGACACCGTCTGAAAAGATACGCCGAGTCCTTCGGCAAGGACTTCCTGAGAAAGATTCCGTTGCTTTCGCAGCATTTTGATTTTTTCGCCAAGTTTCATCTTGCTGATTCCTCCAAAACATTGGGTATTTAGGCTTGGATCCATCCTGATAAGAGTATAGCAAATTTTTGGAGGAAAACAATACCCCATTTGGAGAGAAATTTTCTCCTGTGAATTGAGACAGGCAAGTCCTTTGGCATATGGACACTGATATAGCCGTCTTTCATTATCTTTTACGCGGTTGGCGTTGCCCTCCGCTGTGAAGTGTGCCGGAGCCGCTCTGCGATCTCGGCGCTTATTCTTGCACACAAATCAGACACGGGAATTTTGAGCAATTTTGGGTGTGACCGATAAATTTGCGCTCTTTGTCACAAGTCCTTACAAACGGCTCAAATTCGTCTGTTTCAGTTTCGGAGGTATCCTTTCCCCACTAGTCCCTCAAAATCATCACACGGGGCGGCACGGCGGCAAACAGCGGTCAGCGCCCCTCTTTCATATCGCTCGTTTCTTTTTCTGTTTGTCATATTCGGCCAGTTTTCGAGGGCTGTCTGCCGCCGCGATTCTTCCTTTAGCCGCGCCATCTGCCGGTCGTAATTTGCCAGCACCGCTTCTTCGATGGGGCGGACTGTGTAGCAGAGATTGCCATTGTGCCGTCCGTGTTTTTTCGTGACCTGCGTCGGCTCTGCTTCGATGAGTCGTTTCTCAATCAGCCCGTCCACATACTTTTTCACGGTGTTGCGACTCATGCCGACGGCGTTCCCGATGGTTTTGTAACTTGAATAGCACCGAAAGGTTTTTCTGTCCTCGCGGTAAAGCAGATACGCATACACCGCGATCTCGCCTGCCGAAAGGTCGAGCATAAAAATCTCATTCGGCAGAGGAAAATAATTTTTGATAGCATCACGTTTGGAGTAATGATAGAAACTTCTCATTCGTTTCCTCCCGTGTTCTGCTCCACCCATGCGCGGAATTTTTCTTTCGGCACGACCATGCGGTTTTCGATTTTCAAAACCGGAAAGCCCTTTTCGTGCATCAGTTCGTATCCGCTGGATGGGGAAATGCCTAACTAGCTTTGCCACCGTTTCCGCGTTGAGAAACAGCGGCAGTTCGTCGTAGGATTTGTAGACCGATTCTTTCATGAAATAAAACCTCCTTCATTTTCTCTCACTTGTATCGGAACGAATATGCGCATTTAACAACCTTTCTTTTCAATTTTTTTCAAAAAAATTTTTCCCGACACAGTTTTGATGAGAGTTTGCGCGCTTTGTTTTGCGCTATGTAGAGAAAAAGAAAAGACCCTACCTCATATCCCACGGTAACGAGACAGACACTGTTCGTATGTCAAAAGTTCCGTGCCCGATATGTAAGTAAGGTCTTTGCGATTTATGGCACTTCTTAATTGTGTTATCATTATACCGGAACAAATGTTTTTGTCAAGAGGTATGAATAGCATTTTGAGATTGTGGGCTACTAATTATTTTATGCATAGCAAAAACCGGATTACGTCACGCGGCTGACCCGATCCGGCTTTTTCTTTGTTTACTGCGATGCAGATTTTGACTGCTGTTGGCGCATGATTTTGGAAACATAGTATCCCAACACGGCGAAAAATGAGAAGATCGCGACATAATCCAGCAGGAATAAGGCAAGCGATTCCTCAAAATCAAAGAAAACGAAGTGATACTGCAAGAGCATATACTTTCCGAAATCCCGTTTCACGAACGCATACGCTCCATACGCGGCGATCAAGGCCGCCATACTGCGGAGCGTCCATTTCCGAATTTTCGAGGGCTTCTTTGTGAGTTTCCTTGCCATGCATGATCCCGCTCCAGTGCAGTCCAAGGTGCAAAGACATGAATACAAATCCCCAATAGGCCGAAAGCATGTGAATCGTCCGGAGGAATGCGCTGAAGCGGTGAACATCCAAGCGAAACACATAACGGGACAGCAGAATACCGCTTACCATAGAGCCTGCCATAGAAAGAAGAACGAGCAGCGTCAGCACCGTCCCGAATACACGGATCGGCGGATACTTCCCCCGAAAGAGGTTTCTGCACCATTTTCGATTCAGAATATGGTGCAGGACAAACAGCAGGAAAATGCCGACGCCGAGCCATTCGTGCGCCGCCTCGCCAATCAGGGAGTACGCCATCAAGAAAAGAAGCAAGACGGTCATGGAAATGTCGGTTATAATTTTCAGAATCTGTTTCGGTTTCATCGTCGGTCGTTACGGCAGCTTGCAGTAAGCGTCGTCCGTCACGGCTTCGCACCATTCCGTTTTCCCGCCTTCGCCAGGCACTTCAATCGCAAGGTGCTGGAACCAGCAGTCTTTCGCCGCGCCGTGCCAGTGCTTGATATTTGCGGGAATGTTCACGACATCTCCGGGGTGAAGCTCTTTGGCCTCTTTGCCTTCCTCCTGATACCAGCCGCGCCCGGCAACGCAGAGTAACATCTGCCCGCCGCCGCTTTTTGCGTGATGAATGTGCCAGTTGTTGCGGCACCCCGGTTCAAAGGTCACGTTGAACACCGGTACCTGCGTTGTGGAAATGGGCGCGAGGTAGCTCTGCCCGATGAAATACTTTGCAAACGCATCGTTTTTC
>CANQNM010000143.1 GCA_947625265.1 uncultured Clostridia bacterium | reverse complement strand
CGTTGTCCATCATTTGCGCTTTCCGGTCAACCATTCGCTGCGTCCGGCCGCCTCCCTGTTCGGTTTCGTCAATGGTGAGTTCCTCCGGAATTTCTTTTATGAAGCGAGAAATCTGATTGTACTGGGTGTGTCCGTAGATCATGCGTTCCCGCACGTGGCTGATAAAGACCTTTTCTTTTGCCCTTGTCAGCGCCACATATGCCAGACGACGCTCCTCTTCCAACTCGCTTTCATTGTGCAGCGATTGCATGGAGGGAAAAATACTTTCTTCCATGCCGGGCAGGAACACCACGGGAAATTCCAGGCCCTTGGCGCTGTGTACCGTCATAAGAACCACGGCGTCGGCACTAGCGTCATAGTTGTCCACGTCGCTGACCAGCGCCACGTCCTCCAAAAAGCCTGCAAGACCCGCTTCGCTGTCCCTTTCCGCATATGCCACTGCGTTGGACACCAACTCACGGACATTCTCCAACCGCTCCAGTTCCGTGATGCCCTCGGAAAGAAGCATCGCCGTATACCCGCTGTCCTCCATGGTGCGCTCCAAAAGTGTGGGCAGGGGTTGCTCTTCCGCGATCTTCTGAAGATTTCGGATAAGGGCGCAGAAAGGTTCCAGTTTGGGCGCTGCCTTGGCAAGCGCCGGGTAGTTCTGCGCGTGTTCCATTACCTCAAACATTGATTTGTTCTCAAAAGAGGCAATCTCTTCCACCGCCGCGATGGTCGCCATTCCGATTTTTCGCTTGGGTTCATTGATGATTCTCTTCAGTCGCAGGTTGTCCCCGGGATTGTGCAGAACACAGAGGTATGCGATGATGTCTTTGATTTCCTTTCGCTCATAAAATCGGGTGCCGCCTAAGATTCTGTAAGGGATTCCGCTGCGGGCAAACGCGTTCTCAAGAGCGTTGGACTGGGCGTTGATTCTGTATAGCACCGCAAAGTCTGAGAACTTTCGCTGCCCGGACTTTCCCGTCTGGGCACTAATTTTGTTGATGATGTACCGTGCTTCCTCATTTTGATTGTCCAGCCTTTTCAGTGTCAGAAGCGCGCCCTTTTCTCTGTCGCACCAGAGATTTTTTTCATGTCTGCTTACATTGTGGGAAATCACCGCGTTTGCCGCCGAGAGAATGTTGGCGGTAGAACGGTAGTTCTGCTCCAACTTGATCACCCGTGCGTTTTTGTAAACCCTGTCAAAATTCAGAATGTTCTCCACGGTTGCGCCTCTGAAACGGTAGATGGACTGATCGTCGTCTCCCACCACCATCAAATTTCCGCTTCCCGCGGAAAGAAGTTTTGCCAGTTCAAACTGTGCCTTGTTGGTGTCCTGATACTCGTCCACACAGACGTACCTGAATTTTTTTTCATAGTATTCCCGAACTTCTTTGTTTTCGGTCAGCAACTTCACGGTCATGCGGATGAGATCGTCGAAATCCAGTGCGTTGGCATTCCTTAACTGTTCTTCGTACAGTTCGTATATTTTGGCGCATTTCCCGGTCATCAGATCGCCGCTTGAAATTTTTTCCAGTTCTTTCGCGTCAAGAAGTCTTTCCTTGGCACGGCTGATCACATGCATCACCGCTTTGGGCGTAAACACCCTGTCGTCCAAATTCAGATTTTCAACGCAGGAGGCAATAACCTTCTTGGAATCCTCGGTATCATAGATGGTAAAATTCCGGGCTATGCCGATTGACTCCCCATTTCTTCTCAGGATCCTGACGCACACTGAGTGAAAGGTGCCTGTCCATACGTCGTTTGCCGTTTCCGCGCCGAGTTTTCGGGCAAGCCGGGTTTTGATTTCTGAGGCGGCTTTGTTTGTAAATGTGATTGCGAGCACGGAATAGGGTGGACAGGGATCCACAGCGTAGGAGGACAAAAGCGACGCGATTTCCTCTTTGGAAAGCATGTCGGCGTTTTCTAACGACCGTATCTGCTCCTCCCCCACCCACTGGGGAAGATTCGCGTCTTCATAGGCGTTTCCGTATCGAATGATGTGCGCGACGCGCTCTACCAAAACCGTTGTTTTGCCGCTTCCCGCGCCGGCAATTACCAGAAGAGGTCCGTTGACCGTGTGGATCGCCTGCGCCTGGGGAGCATTGTATTGGCTGTAGAGCCTGTCAAACAGTGATCGCTTCGCGCATATAAAGCGTTCACTCAAACCGTTATCCCACATACTTTCCTCCAAACTTTCACACGCGTATTATAGCACAATCGGTAAAAAAAATCAAGAAACTGCGCCAAAAGTTTTTCGAAAATCGCACATTGTTTCCTTTATGCACAAAATATTCCGCGAAAAGGGACGCTTTTATGAGCGTTTTTACATATGAAAGACAGCGAAGATCCCCGAATTATGGAATAACAAAAAATGTAAAAAAACAATAAAAATGAAATTCAAAAAAATAAAAAAATTTTTGTTTTTTTGCGTTGACTTTTGCACCCTAAATCCGTATATATATAGTGTATACATAAACGTCCGCGGCGTTTCGCACAGCGGGAAAACTTTTGAAAACTACGAATAAAAAAACGGAGGTACTTTAAAGTGAAAAAAATCATCGTGTCGTTTCTTGCCATCCTTCTTCTTACGGGAAGTCTGTTGCTTTGCGCCTGTCACCACAAAAAGAATATTTCCACAGATCCTCCCGGTATCGGTTCTGAAAGCGAAAACTCCGTTGTTTCCTTCGTACCCCCCTCTGACCGTCCCGACGTTCCGTCGGACGGCTCTTCGGGAAACCGTCCGCCCCTGAGCAACTCCACGCCCTCGGACAATCAGTCCTCTTTGGACAATCCTACACCGCCCAATCCGCCCACTTCTCCCGATCCTCCGGACACTCCTTCAGATGATCCATCTCCCGAGGATCCCGTCATTGAACTGTCGGGCACCTGTTCTTCCAACACCGGTACGCAACTCAATCTGGTGGTGGATTGGAAGATCGAAACGGTTTCCCCCGGAAACTATAAAGTCACGGTCACGGTATATCTTGATTCTTACAGCCTTTACTGCTCTGCCAGAACCAATTGCAACAGCATCACGGTAGGCGATTATGACTTCGTGTATTCCACGGACGCCATTGCCTATGATGACGGAACCGGCAAACATCACACGCAGTTGGCGCTAAAGGAGGTGCTCTACACCGCCGAAACGTTGCCTGAGCAATTGGAAATCGGCGCGGACTGGTATTTCAACGGCACCTACTCCAGGACGCCGATCGGCATGCTTTCCGCATCTACCACGGTGAAGACCGGCATTTGAGCAGGTTTGAACGTGGGTGATCATTCCTTGTTTTTGCCATCATCCCCTCCTTTCTTTTCCCCTCCGGACATGTTTCGGGGGGGTTTATTTTTTGAGAAGAGTTTTTTTACAAAAACAGAGTATAATACAACATATGGAAATATAATTCCGGCAGATGCGCAAAAAAAAGCGGAAAGCCGACTTTTGTGGGGAGATCCCCAAAACAAAGAACGAAAAAGGCAAATGTTAAAAAGAAAAAACGGGGCAAAAAGTCAAAAAGGCGGGGACGACGGGCCGAAAATCAAAAAATTCTGTACTGGGTCATAGGGGAAAGACTCTGTCGGTAAACTTGTTGCCGGGCGATAAACTTGTTGTCGGGAGAAGTTTTCATAAAAGTTTTTACTATATATAAACATATAATCAGCCCGCAGACAAACCCGCTTTTCAGACGCGAAGAAAGTATCTGCCTCTTTTTTCAAAAGTTTTTGAAGGTTTTT
>CANQNM010000142.1 GCA_947625265.1 uncultured Clostridia bacterium | reverse complement strand
TGAAGCGGTATCTACGGCGCTCCAACAACATCCCGATGGCAGTTTTGGGGTGGAAAAGTCCGAATCAGGTGCAGCGGATTCTTGACGGTCGGTGATGTGCCCGGCCCGCCGCCCTGCGGGAGAAGTGAAGGAGAGACGGATCGAAGCGGAGAAACGACTGAACGAAGCCCGCAGGGCGATTGAATATCCTATCAGTTCAATTCTTTTTTCATCTTTTTTGGTCTCATATCATTGACAAAACTACATTTTAAACAGAAAAAGATCAAAATACAGACGCTCTTCCTTCTTTCAAAGACAGAATTTCAGTGGGGTTTCTCAGTCCAAATCTCCGAAGAGATTGACAATCTTCAAACCCTTTTGTTCGGCGTACCGTACGGTATAGGCGGTTCCTCCGCTTTTTCTGCCGCAAAAACAGATGCAAAGCGAAGAACGATCCACCATGTAACGGTTTCTCAAATGCATGCATCCAGGCGCATAGTCTTCGGAAACATACACCACTTGATCCGCCCGTCCCAAAACTTCCGCAAAAACGTTTTTATTTGCTTTCGACCAGTTCTTATAGTGGCCAAAATGGGGCAAAGCCAAGGTCAGCGTCATGCCCGGCAGTTCCCGCTGCCGCAGGTTGAGAACCGTCACCGCCGCAAGCATATCAAAGCCCACGGCGCCGCCCGCGTAAAAATCGCGGTATCCCCGTCTGTAAGCGTCTCTCACCGCGTTTTGGGTTTTTCGCTGCAGGATTTCCAAAGAATTTCCCATAGGCAAACCGCGGTGTCCTGTGAAAAGGCACCGGCGTTCAGAATTCATCGCTCCCAAAGAAATGTTCGACGTCATAAAAAATCTCCCGCGCGGAGTCTGTCTTCTCCCCAGCCCCGCCTTTTGCGGTGCCCATTCCCGCGCTTGCCCGTCTGTTCTTCAATGAACCCTTCCACACACAGCAAACTGTTCTTTCCCGTCGGAAAGCCGCAATAGGGCGTCCCGACGGGAATTTTAAGGGTTTTTCGTTTTTTCGCAATACCTTGTCAGGCAGTTCCTTATCCTTCGTAAAGAGGATATTTTTTGCAAATTTTCGTGACTTCCCCGCGTACATAATCGGCGGAGCCTTCATAATCGGTGGCTGTCAGTTTGAACAGATGGGCGAGAGTCTTCATTTCCTCCTCTCCCAAACCTCTGGTCGTCACCGAGGGAGTGCCGACTCTGATGCCGCTGGTGACCGTGGGTTTCTCGGGATCGTCCGGAATGGCGTTTTTATTGACGGTGATGTACACCGAATCCAGACGCTTTTCAAATTCCTTGCCGGTAATGGCAAAAGGCCGCAGATCCACCAGCATCAGGTGGTTATCGGTTCCGCCGGATACCAGACGGAAGCCCTCTTTCAAAAGTTCTTCCGACAGAACCTTCGCGTTTTTAACAATTTTCTCCTGATATGTTCTGAATTCCGGCCTCAATGCCTCTCCAAAGCATACGGCCTTAGCGGTGATGGTGTGCATCAAAGGTCCGCCCTGCGTGCCAGGGAAAACACCGGAGTTGATTTTCTTGGCAAGTTCCTCAGAGTTGGTGAGAATTAGTCCGCCCCGCGGTCCGCGCAGAGTCTTGTGCGTGGTGGTGGTGACGATATCGGCATAGGGTACGGGCGAAGGATGAACGCCCGCGGCCACCAGTCCCGCGATATGCGCCATGTCTACCATAAGCAGCGCGCCGCACTTATGCGCAATCTCCGCGAAACGTTCAAAATTTAAAATTCTGGGATATGCCGAAGCCCCCGCCACGATGAGTTTCGGCTGATACTCCATGGCCTTTTCTTCCAATGCGTCGTAATTGATGGTTCCAGTCTCGGGTGAAACGCCATACGCCTCAAAATGGTAGTACTTCCCCGAAAGATTTACCGGCGAACCGTGGGTCAGATGTCCTCCGTGCGCCAGATTCATCCCCAGAACTTTGTCGCCCGGTTCAAGTAGTTTAAAATACACCGCGCTGTTGGCCTGCGCGCCCGAATGAGGCTGTACGTTGGCAAAATTTGCGCCGAAAAGTTTTTTGGCACGTTCAATGGCTATATTCTCTACCACATCCACACATTCACAGCCGCCATAGTATCTTTTTCCGGGATAGCCTTCCGCGTATTTGTTGGTCAAAACCGTAGCGTTTGCGGCAAGAATCGCCTTTGAAACCACATTCTCCGATGCGATCAGTTCCAGCCCCCTCTGCTGGCGATGATACTCCGCCTTGACGGCTTTTCCCACCTCCGGGTCCGCCTGTTCAAGAAAGTCCATGTTTTCCTTCACCATAGTGAATGACCTCCGTGTGTCTTCAATTTGCACCCATTATACACCATCTTTTCGCAAATGTAAATGGAAAACAAATATTTTTAAAATTTGCTTTTCGCCCGAAATCCCCTTACGCCTTTCTGAGATCTTCCAATCTTTTTCCAAAATTTTTACTGAACCTTCCCCTTTCCCAAAATCACGGTGAAGCATCAAAAACTTTTGAATCAAAACCGTTTGAAAGGTGTGATCGGTGTAACCGATACAGTCCGTAGGGCGCATCTGACGTTCCCTGCACATTTTCAGGCGTGATCCTGTCAAATCGGCCAAGCGCGCAAAATTAAATTATGTATTTTTTGTAAATTTTTCATTTTAATTATTGAAAAAAACTCATAAATTGCTATATAATATCTATGAGATTGGATGTTTTGTTCAAGATTTTATTTTTTGCATAAAAATGTTTTTCAGACCTTAGATTTCATGCAAATTGTTTAAAAACGCGCATGCGTCACGCATGCGCACTGGAACCCGGGATGTTGACAACGGCACTTCACAAATTCGACGGTGCATGAGCAGACCGGTTTTTTCGTCAAACAATACAAAAAGGCGGCGTTCACGGTTCGTTTCACACCGCCCAAAGAAAGGAGTGACGCCCATAACCGCAGAGCGATGAGCGGGGAGATTTCCGGAAAACGCTCCGTAAAGATGGGGAAACGCGCCAAAAAACGAAAACCCTTCAGAAAAGGAATTTCTTACGGAGGGAACGGGTTCCCCGAGAGAATTTCTTTCGTAAGAAAAAACTCTGAAAGGCGCGCTTCCTTAAAACCGGCGGAAAACCGAATGTGCAGGCGGTTCACACTCCGGCTCTTCCGAAACAGAGGATTTGAACCGAAAAACAGCGCGCGGAATTCTTCTTTAAAAATATCCCGCGACAAGAAACGAATATGGAGGAAAACATGAAAAAACTTTTCAAAACCCTGATCTTTCTCGCGGCCGCATTGTCCGTACTGTCCATAACGACCGCGCAATCCTTTGCGCAAACCGTATATTACACCAATAAATTAGAGCAAACGTCCCGAACGGAAACCAGAGGGTACGCTCAAATAGAACTCGACGACGGTCCAGAGGCGTTTCTCAGGGCGAAAACCTACTCAAACGGCAGTCCGAAAGTGTACGCGAAACGGGCAGAAGCAAAAATGGTGTTCGGCGGGTTGGAACCGGAAGTTTCCGATGTCGATATCGCCTCCGAGACTTCATACTATGCCGAAGCCATAGCATACTTTAACAGCAATTCGTATTTTCACGCTTCAGAGGCGATTACAAAGTATACTGTTCAGAATCTTGAGACTTTAGACGACAGTTGGCAGCGAACCATTACCCTTGCTATCGATCCGGCTTTCAATATCTGGTACGAAGTGGAAGATTGATCCCACTCTGAATCAAACATACAGACGCACACTCTGAATTTCTCAAGTGACCGG
>CANQNM010000141.1 GCA_947625265.1 uncultured Clostridia bacterium | reverse complement strand
GGTTTTCCTCTCGCCGGAAGGGGATCATTATCGGACAAGACTTACGCATACGCTTGAAGTGTCGCAGAATGCGCGCACTATAGCCAAGGCGCTGCAGCTTAACGAGGACTTGGTCGAAGCTATCGCGCTTGGGCACGATTTGGGGCATACCCCTTTCGGACACGCCGGAGAGCGGCAATTGGACCGTATGCTGCCGGGCGGGTTCAGACATTATGAACAGAGTCTGAGAGTTGTGGATCTCATTGAACATATGAATTTGACCTATGAAGTGCGGGACGGAATTCTCAATCATGCGGGTGAATGCCGTTCCTTGACTGTGGAAGGGCAGGTTGTGAAGTTTGCGGACAGAATCGCCTACCTGAATCATGATATTGACGATGCGGTAAGGGCCGGCGTAATTTCCTCGGAAAGCATTCCTCTGATGCTCCGAAACGTTTTGGGGTACGATCATGGGGAACGAATCAACACCATGGTGACGAGCATTGTACGCCACGGTGTGACCGACGGAAAAATCGGTATGGACGAGGAAGTTGGCGGGGCTACCGATGAATTGCGCAGACTGCTTTTTGATACTGTCTATACCAACCCAAAGGCCAAGGGGGAGGAAGTAAGAGCCGAAGCGATGATAGAACAACTCTTTGAGTATCATTGCGCTCATCCTGAACTTTTGCCTGCGGTATACTCCTGCCGCGTGGAACAGGACGGTATCGAACGCTGTGTAGCCGATTATATTTCCGGGATGACCGATAGATATGCCATCGGCACTTTTAAATCGCTTTTCATACCCAAAGTATGGTCGGGTCTGGGAGAACGGGAATAGCGGTGATGCAAGAGGGCCGCTCTTGAATTTCCGGCACGGTTCAACGGCTGCATAACGATGACGAAAAGGAAGGTGCGCGTGTTTTTGACCGTGCAGCCGGACTCGTTCGATGTCCGGTTTCGTGTGGCGGTGGGGCAGTATGTACAGACAGCGCCGACCGTTTAGACAGGGAGAAAGATTTGATTGCAAAAAGTGTTATAGAGGAACTTAAAATCAGGAATACTATCGAAGATGTTGTTTCTTCCTATGTTCGTCTTACCAGATCAGGACAAAATCTGAAAGGATTGTGCCCTTTTCACTCTGAGAAAACCCCTTCTTTTACCGTTTTTACAGGGGAAGGAAGTTTTTATTGTTTCGGATGCGGCGCAGGAGGAGATGTGATCACCTTTGTGATGCGTATGGAGAACCTGACGTATCCGGAGGCTCTGGAATTTCTTGCAAGAAGAATTGGAATCACTTTAAATGATGAACCTGGAGGGTATGAAAAACAAAAAGGCGGGCTTTCACGGTCAGAGGTGCTGACCATGAACCGCGAGGCGGCGAAATATTTTCACAGTTGCCTTTTGGATTCTAAGAATTCCGAAGGACTGCGGTATCTCATGAAGAAGAGAAAATTCTCCATGCCACTCATAAAACATTTCGGTTTGGGATACGCGCCGGACGGTTGGAGCGGTCTGCGCGATCACCTGAAAAACAGGGGATATACATATGAAGAGATGACGCAGGCAAACCTTGTGCAGAAAAGCAGGGAAAAGGGAAGTTTTTATGACGTTTTTCGCAACCGGGTGATGGTTCCGATATTGGATGCAGGCGGAAATGTGGTTGCCTTTGGAGGAAGACTTCTCGAGGATGGAAAACAGCCAAAGTACCTGAATACTGCCGATACCCCGGCATTCAAAAAAAGCAGGAATTTGTTTGCATTGAATTTTGCCAAGGATCACTGTGCCGAAAGGATGATTCTCTGCGAAGGGTATATGGACGTAATCGCGCTGCATGGTGCGGGCTTTCCCTACGCTGTGGCGACGCTTGGAACCGCCATAACTTCGGAGCAGGCAAGACTGATGCGAAGATACACCAAGAGCGTGATCATTTGCTATGACGCCGACGAGGCGGGTCAGAACGCCGTTGACAAGGCGTTCAAACTCCTTTCTGACGTTGGATTGGAAACAAAAATCTTAAAGGTGAAAGATGCGAAAGATCCCGATGAATACATTAAAAACTTCGGAAAAGAGGCTTTTGCCAGGCTTCTTGACGGCAGCAAGAACCATTTTACCTTTAAGTTTGACCAGATTGTTCAGAAATATGATGTATCTGACGCAGGCGGTAAAATCAAAGCGGCGCGGGAGGCAGCCAAATTGATTGCGCAAATTCCGTCTTCAGTGGAGCGGGAGTTGTATGTTTCGATGGCGTGCCAAAAATTGGGCCTTTCTACAGATGCTTTGAAAAATGATGTGGAACATTTACGAAGCGTGAATCGTAAGCAGCGTAGAAATGAACAGTCTGAGGAAATTTTGAGAAAAGCCGAGGGATTCACTGACAGGATCAATCCACAGTCTGTCGGAAACGTGGCGGCTGCAAGAGCGGAAGAAGCAATACTTGGGATGATGATGCTCCGGGAAGATGTCGCCCAAAGAGCATTTGAAGACCGGTGCTTAACCGAGAATGATTTTGTGACAGAGTTCAACCGCACGGTTTTTATAGAATTTCGGAGATTGTTTGAGACTGAAAAAGCGGTTGATCCGGGTCTGTTGGGGGATCGGTTTACAGCGGACGAAATGGGAAGAATTTTTAAAATGCGTCATGATCGTGCTGAACTTGCGTACAATGATTATGAAGTTTTCGAGCAGTGCGTGAAAAAGTTGAAAAATAGCCGTGTGGACGAGAATACGCCTGAGAATATTTTGGCGATCATTGAGAAAAAACGAAAGAATTTGTTAAGTTAAATGAATGAGGAAGGTGAAAGTATATGTGCAGTGAAGGGATAAAAGATCAGGATCGCGTAGAATTTCCTTTGGATGAACTTGCGGAAAACGGCAAGGGCAAAGGAAAGGGCGCGCTCACACAAAGTGAGATTGTGGCGATGCTTGACGACAGCGAATGCAATCTTGATCAGATAGACAGGTTGTATGAGGATTTGGAGATTCTCAACATTGATACCGCTGACGGTGCCATGGATCAAAATGAGTTTTCGGAAGAGATCAAGAATGAGATTGAACGTTACGAGTCAGCGGAAGATATGGAAAAGATGTTGGTAAGCGGAGGACTTGCCATCGATGACCCTGTGCGTATGTATCTGAAAGAAATTGGGAAGGTGCCGTTGCTTTCCGGTGAAAGAGAATTGGAATTGGCGAAAAAAATGGAGAGCGGAAACCAGAGAGCGCAGACTGAACTGGTGGAGGCGAATCTGCGGTTGGTCGTTTCCATTGCCAAAAGGTATGTGGGCAAAGGAATGTCTTTCCTCGATCTCATTCAGGAGGGAAATTTGGGATTGATGAAGGCGGTTGAAAAATTTGATTACCGTAAAGGGTACAAATTTTCAACTTATGCCACATGGTGGATTAGACAGTCCATCACGAGAGCCATCGCAGATCAGGCGCGCACCATTCGCATTCCGGTTCATATGGTAGAAACCATTCATAAAGTCGCAAGGGTTTCAAGGCAACTTGTTCAGGAGAACGGCAGAGAGCCGTCTGCTGAAGAAATCGCAAGGGAAATGCGGATGTCGCCGGACAAAGTTCGGGAAATTATGAAAATCGCTTTGGATCCGGTTTCTCTTGAGACACCTATTGGGGAAGAAGAGGACAGTCATCTTGGGGATTTCATCGAGGACAGCGATTCGCCGGCGCCTCAGGACGCTGTGTCTTATGTGATGCTTCGGGAGCAGCTCAACGAGGTGTTGCACACGCTGACCCCCCGGGAGGAACAGGTGCTTAAACTTTGTTT
>CANQNM010000140.1 GCA_947625265.1 uncultured Clostridia bacterium | reverse complement strand
CAAGAGCGAAAAACGGCAAATGCATCTACGGTACAACCCTGCTGATTTTTGCCCCTGAAAATGGCGAAAAGCCTTGAAAAACCAAGGCTTTTCGTCGGTGCATCTTTTTTGTTGCACCTTTTTGGCGGAGAAGGAGAGATTTGAACTCTCGCGCCGTTGTTCACGACCTACACCCTTAGCAGGGGCGCCTCTTCGGCCTCTTGAGTACTTCTCCGTAGTGATAGGTAGTATACCACAAATACCTCCCGCATGCAAGATGTTTTTAAAAAATGTAAATGTTAAAATTTTAAGAACAATGGGGAATGTACAGGAAGAGCGTTGTGATTCTTTCCTATGCCCGGTGCGAATGTAACGCTCAAGATATGTTTGCCTTGTATCGAACCGTCTTTTTCGGGCGACCGGCAGACGCTTCGATCTTCCGACGAGTATCTCTCGGCAGCCAGTCAAAAGGTGTATTTTTGCCTCTTTTTTTGAACGTCTCCACAGCAAAAAGAACAATTTGCCGCCGAAAACAACCGATTGCAGTCGCTCTCAGCGGCAATTTGTGTATTTTAGACAAAATCCGAAGCAAGAATAAATGATCAAATGATGCGTTCTTCAATTTCACTTAGGTCAAGCGGTTATATTCGTTCAATTTTCTCTTGTCGTTGATTATTGTGATGGCGCGGGAGGGGGCCGCTGCAAGCCGCGTCGCCGCCAAAAGTGAAACGACTGAGCCGTTCAGGTTTACGGCGTAGGCTTTTGTGCCGCCGTCCTCCGTTTCAAGTTCAAGCACATCTATAAGTTTAAGCAAAGCGAATTGTTGCAGGATCTCCTCCACCTCGCTCTGAGTAATCCCTGAAAGTTTTGCAAGGACGCCTGCGGTGCGGTGCTTCGGCGCTTCGCCATAAAGTTTTGAGAGCAGAGCGAGCGCATTGGGCGACGATAAAACCGAAAACAGCCTGACCGTATCTTCGCCGGAAGGCAAAAGGTCTGTGAAGGATCCATCCTTGCACCACGCTGCGGATAGAAATGACTGTCCCCCGGACATTATCGCAGCTGCAAAGCCGTCTTTGGCAATACAGAACATCTCGCTGTCGCCGCCGTTAAAATTCACGATATCCGCTACGCTGGCTGTACAGCCGTACAGCGCCGCTTTTCGCATAAGCGAGACGATCCGCTCCATGCGTTTTTCTTCCGGAAGCGAGACGATATATTTTCCGACCGTCTCCTCGATATCCTCCCGCCGAGCCTCGGTTCTTCCGAACAGCGCGTCCACCGTCACGCCCAAAACATCGGACAATACCGGCAGAAGCGAGATGTCCGGCGTTCCCCCGCTCTCCCACTGAGAAACTGCGGAACTGCTAACTCCTATCGCCTCGCCAAGTTCCTTCTGCGTAAGCCCCTTTTCTTTTCTGAATTTTAATATCTGTTCGCCAACAATTGAATAACTCATAATACGCCCTCCCTTTAAACTGTGCTTATACTGTGCTTATATTATAGCACAAGTATTACTTAACAACAATGAGCGCGTCCTAAACAGAAGTTAAGCAATGCTTTAACTGTTTAGGAATGTCACGAACTCTAAATGGTAATACAGATGATAAAGGATCGTACATTGAGTGAAATTTATATGCGAAACAGCGTGGCGACTGTCTATACCGGTTTTGTTTGCCTTGCCTCTTTACTTGCCCGGAAGTGCAAACGTACAAAGCGAGGCAAAGCATGCCAGTACTCCGTACCTTAAAAAGTTGGCAGCGCAGAGGAAGCGTGATGCCCGCGTTTACATTTCAAAACAGCGATGTGCCACGATATTACAAGTTGTAAAAAATTCCTGCTATTCAATCTCTTTGAGAGATTTCGCTTCCTTCATTCCTTCTTCCCCTTTATACAACTGGCAGAAAGTCGCATTTGGTCTTGCCTAGGTCTGTATCCTGTCTTAGCGAACGGTTTTCTGGTCTTTGCTGTCCTTTCATTTTATTCGAATGCTCTGCGCACTTTTTTCAGTTCCTTTATCACCGCAATCTTCTGAGGGCATCTGCTCTCGCAAAGCCCACATTCCACACACGCCGAAGCCTTCCCCCGATTTTCGGTAAGTTTGGCATATTCCTCCCTGCCGATAACTTTTGACTCGTTGAGTGCTGCAAGATATGTATTGTACAGTTTGAAAAGCGCGGGGGTAGGGATGCCTGCGGGACAGTCATTGGTACAGTAAGAACATCCCGTGCAGGGCACGGAAATACTTTCTCTAATCAAAACGGCCGTTTGACGTACCAGTTTCTCCTCCTCCTCGCAAAGCGGCATGAAATGCTCCATGAATCCAATGTTGTCCGTCAACTGCTCCATATTTGACATGCCGCTAAGCACCATCATCACTCCCTCCTTCCCCGCGGCAAACCGAATGGCGTAGGAAGCGGGAGAAGAAAAGGGCGCGTATTCGCGCAGCATTGCCTCCGCCTTTTCCGGAATTCGCGCCAATGTTCCGCCTTTGACCGGTTCCATGGCAATGATTTTCTTTTCATACTTCCTGGCGATTTCATAACAACGGCGAGACTGCACTTTTGGATCCTCCCAATCCAGATAGTTCAACTGCAGCTGCACAAACTCCATTTCCGGCTGTTCGGAAAGAATACTGTCCAATACCTCGGCGGTATCATGAAAAGAAAAACCCAAATGCCTGATTTCTCCTTCCCTTCTTCTTTCAAGAAGGTACTCGAAAATACCGTTTTCACAGGCAATTTTATAGTGATTTCTGTTGAGGCTGTGCAGAAGATAGTAATCAAAATAGGAGACTCCGCACTTTTTCTTCTGCTCCTCAAACAGTTTCGGAACATCTTCGGGACATTTTACGTACATTACCGGCATTTTGGACGCAAGTAAAAAAGACGAACGCTCATGCCGATCCACCAGCGCCTCTTTTACGACCAACTCGCTCTGCCCGTCATGGTACATATAAGCGGTATCAAAATATGTAAAACCTTTCTGTAAAAAAAGGTCTACCATCTTACACACCGCTTCCCGATCAACACTGCCCGAATTTTTCGGATCCGTAAGGGGAAGTCTCATCATTCCGAAGCCCAACTTTTTCATAAATTCATCACTCCTTTACCGATTGATCTATTGCGCGATTTTTCAGCATGCCGTAAGGTACAAATGGCAGTGGACTGTCCGAATGCTCTCCCAAGAATTTTTCCATCCAGATCACATCGTACCACCGTCCGAATTTTCTGCCACAGTTCCTGAACAGCGCCACCGTCCGATATCCCATTTTTTGGTGAAACAGAGGACTGTCGTCATTCAAAAATCCGTCTTTCTTTCTGTCAGTCACAGCAATACAAGCCTCAAGGTTCAGAACCCCCTGCCTTTTCAGTTCATTTTCAAGCGCAGTATACAACGCCCTACCCACACCTTTTCTCTTAAAATCCTTATGGAGATATATAGTTGTTTCCACACACCGATCATACGCCGGACGGTTTTTGAATGGCGAGGCATAGGTATAGCCCACTATCGTTTCTCCGTCAAGCGCCACAAGAAAGGGATACCGTTCAAGAGTTCTGAGAATTTTAACGGAAAGTTCTTCCGTTGAAGGTACTTCCAAATCAAAACTGACCGCGGTATGGCAGACATAGTATTTGTAAATATCACTGATCGCACCGGCGTCGTGTTCTTCGGCTTCACGTAGAACAATCATTTCGTGCACCCTTTTCTGTTCCCTGCTGATTTCTGTGTTTTTCGGGATTTACACAGATATACTACCCTCTTTTGAATATCCTGTCAAGTCCTTTTTTACCACAAACGCAAAGGAGTCGGTTTTTGAAAAATTTTTCCCGATGTAGTTTTGTCAATGATATGAGACCAAAAAAGGTGAAAAAATAATTGAGCAGATAGGACATTCAATCGCCCTGCG
>CANQNM010000139.1 GCA_947625265.1 uncultured Clostridia bacterium | reverse complement strand
GACACCGGACACCATATCCCGTTCTCCCTGAAAACATCCCCCGCCGCTCATGAATCTTATTAAACCTATATGCTATATAGGTATTGTAGCACACCATTCAAACTTTGTCAACCCCAAATTTGAAAAATATTGATATTCTGAAAATTTTTTTGTTTCCCATTTTTCTTGTAAAATTCACTGAAATTTCTTCGCGTACAGTAAGTTTCAAAAAGTTTCAAAGAGATTTCAAAGAGATTGGAAGGATTTCGGGTTCAAAACCGCCATGCCCCCTTTCAAAGTACCCGAGGGGTTTGCATTCCGCAAATTCTTTTCAAACTCCAATTTTAAAAAATTTCTTTTCCCCCTTGACAAATCTGCAAAGAGTTGTATAATAGCATATGAAACATATAGGTATTATATAGAATTTATATCTAACTTTCACCCGGCGCTTCCGTTTATACTTTACACCGGGCACCGGGCGCCGGACACCGGATACCGGAACCGGGCGCCGGACACTTGAGAACAACGTTGGAACGCGCTGCGCGACCTTTGCCGATATCATTTCCGAAAGGCGCCGCCGATAAATCCGACTATGTTCAAAATCCCGGAATCCTTCCTCAAAGGAAGCGTTTTTCCGGGAGGAGCGCCGAAAAAGTCAGAACCAACCAATCTTAGAACAAGGAGAACGCTATGGAAATATATGCAGACAATGCGGCAACCACCAAAATGAGCAGAAGGGCAATCGACGCCATGCTTCCCTGCTTTGACAAAATTTATGGGAACCCTTCCAGCCTTCATTCCGAAGGTCAAAGAGCGGCGGAAGCGCTGATGAGCGCGCGGGAAACTATCGCAAAGGTATTGGGATGCGAAGCCGGAGAAATCTATTTTACTTCCGGCGGAAGCGAAGCGGACAATCAGGCGATTCTCTCCGCCGCGGAAACGGGAGAAAAAAAGGGCAAAACACACATTGTCTCAAGCGCCATGGAACATCACGCCGTGCTTCACACTCTGGAAAAGTTAAAGAAGCGGGGGTTTGACGTCACGCTTTTAGACGTACATGAAAACGGCATTGTGCGCCCGGAGGAGTTGACCGCGGCCATTCGGCCGGACACGGCGCTGGTAACAGTGATGTACGCCAACAACGAAATCGGCACGCTTCAGCCCGTGGCGGAACTGGGAAGAATCTGCCATGAAAAGGGTGTGCCCTTCCACACAGACGCCGTGCAGGCGGTGGGACATGTACATGTTCACGTCAAAGAGGAAAACATCGACATGCTGTCGCTGTCCGCACATAAATTTCACGGGCCAAAGGGAATCGGCGCCCTCTATGTAAAAAAGGGACTTCCGCTTACAAGCCTGATTGAGGGCGGCGCACAGGAGCGAGGCAAACGCGCGGGCACGGAGAATCTCCCGGCCATCATGGGCATGGCCGCGGCACTAAGCGAATCGGCAGCGCAGATCAATGAAAACACGAAGAAACTTCTGCCGCTGCGCGACAGACTGGTGCGGGGACTGATGCAAATTCCCCACACGGTGCTCAACGGAGATCCGCAACTCCGTCTTCCGGGAAACGTCAACGTCAGTTTTGAAGGAATTGAGGGCGAATCCCTTCTTCTGCTTCTCGATGAAAAGGGAATCTGTGCCTCTTCCGGTTCTGCCTGCACCTCCGGATCGCTTGACCCCAGCCACGTGCTGTTGGCAATCGGTCGCCCCCACGAAATCGCGCACGGTTCCCTGCGTCTGTCGCTGTCTGAAGAAAACACACCGGAAGAAGTGGAGTATATGATCGGCGCGATCAGGGACGCGGTGGCCCGTTTAAGAGAAATGTCTCCCGTATGGAGAGATTTAAAGGAGGGAAAGAAACAATATGTTATACAGTGAAACCGTGATGGATCATTTCAGAAACCCCCGCAATGTGGGCGTGATCGAAAACGCAGACGGTGTAGGCGAGGTAGGAAACGCCAAGTGCGGAGACATCATGAAAATCTATCTGAAAATTGAAAACGGCATCATTGTCGATGTAAAATTCAATACTTTCGGATGCGGGAGCGCCATCGCCTCCAGTTCCATGGCGACCGAGATGATCAAGGGTAAACCCATTTCCGAGGCCCTGACGCTTACCAACAAAGCGGTCGCCGAGGCGCTGAATGGACTTCCCGCGCACAAACTGCACTGCTCCGTTCTGGCAGAGGAAGCGGTGAAAGCCGCCGTCAAAGACTATTATGACAGGAACAATCTGCCCTACGACCGTGCGCTCTTCCCCGACTGCTCTTCCTGCGGATACTGCCGCAGCGAGGAGCGTGACTAGGCGACTGCAAAACCGAAAAAACGAAATCCGTGTGAACATGAGAGCCCGCGACGAAAAAACGAAAAAACTCAAAAAGAAAGGAAACAGTATGTCAACCATACCTACAAGAGAAGAGGCGTGGGCTTTGCTCACAGAATTCAACGAAGACCGTTTTCACCTGAGACACGCAGTCACGGTGGAGGGCGTCATGCGATATTTTGCAAGAAAACTGGGCTACGGGGAGGAAGAGGAGTTCTGGGGGAACGTCGGCCTTTTGCATGATCTTGATTTTGAGCGTTTTCCTCAGCAGCACTGTATCAAAGCGCAAGAAATTCTTCTTGAACGGGGAATCGACGAACGTCTGATTCACGCCGTGGCAAGCCACGGGTATGGCCTGACGGTGGATATCCGCCCGGAACACGAGATGGAGAAGGTTCTCTACGCCGTGGACGAACTGACAGGGCTGATCGGCGCGACGGCCTTAATGCGTCCCTCCAAAAGTGTGTCCGATCTGGAACTCCCGTCGGTGAAAAAGAAATATAAGAACGCCAATTTCGCCGCGGGATGTTCAAGAGAAGTCATCAACCGGGGCGCGCAAATGTTGAATTGGCCGCTGGACGATCTCATCGAACAAACCATTCTCGCCATGCGCAGCTGCGAGAAACTTTACACGCAATTCTAAGATGATGGGAATCGCCGACAACGCCGGCAAAGGCAAAGGACGTCTGAAAAATTCGGGCGTCCTTTTTGTGACATACGAAATTTTGCGCGAGAGATTTTTTCAAAACTCTTTAAAAAAGCGGCGCGCCGAAAAAGGCGCGCCGGTCAGCGTGAAGACATGTCTTTGCGGGGCTTTGCCCCGCACCCCATTTAGGGGACTTTTTGAGAAAAGTCCCCTAAAAACCTTCAAAAACTTTTGAAAAAAGAGATGGATACGTTCCTCGGCTTCTGAAAAGCGGGGCTGTCTGCGGTTGGGCGGCGATTTCGGTTCCGCATTTGCGGCGTCCTATGGAAGGACGATCGTTTTGCGCAAAATTGCGCTCCGCAAAACGCCCGCCCCATTCAGGCGTTCCTTTGCACAACAGCCGAAAAGGGCCGGCTTCCCTCGCAGTCCACGCGGCAGAGCGCCCCGTTCTCGTCGAAAAAATAAAAATAATTTTCTCCGCTGTCCACATATGTATACACGGTATAGTCCTTGCCGTCCTCTTTTTTGCTGCTTTTGAGCAGCGTTCCCTCGTCAGGCAGGGAAAAAGCCCTCAAAAGCAGGCCCTTTTCCGGCATGGAGGATTGGTCGGCGGGCAGTGTCAGCGAACCGGTCTTTACCGTACAGTTCTCCCCTTCCACCGAAAAACAAATGTCAACAAGACTTTCAGGAGACAAAAAAGAGAGCGAACCGCAATTTTCAGCGCTCATCTTTAGAAGAACCAGATATTCCCCCGACTGGGTTTTCAGCGAAAACCGTTCCTCAAGGGGAAAATTTTTGAGTTCCTTTGGCGTCAGCCGCCGCTGCGCGGAGGCGCAGGAGCAAAGCAGAAAAATGGAGGAAAGACAGAGAAGGAAGGAAAGACATCTTAAAAATCGGTTCATGGCAATCACCGTGCCTTCGCAGGAGAAAGGCGTCCTTTCTTGCGCATTCCCAGTCGGTTTTCCCAAAGGGAAAGGGTCACGCCGCTTTTTTGCGGCAAAAACCGGG
>CANQNM010000138.1 GCA_947625265.1 uncultured Clostridia bacterium | reverse complement strand
TCCGTGCTTCCTGTGATATAATGTTCATGAGAAGATCTCCTTTGGTTTTGGTTGGTTTTGTTTCGCAGCTTAATTATGCCATACCAAAGGTTGTTCTTCTCTCTTTTTTGGGTCATATCATTTTAACGCATACATTTTTGAAAAAAATGCTTTTTCATACGAAAATGAACTCTCGAATGAGATCCAGGATGAACACAATGTCATGAACGCGCTACAAATGAATGAACCGTCAGAGAATGGGAGGGAATTTGACAAAACGACGAAATTTCAAGAGAGCAAACTTTTCTTGAACATTTGAACGAAACGCGCTGTTGACCGTTGATGGTAAGGCACTCCCGTTGGTGTTCCGTGAAGATACCAGAATACGTTTACGCCTTTACGTCAAATTGCACTGACAGCCATAAAAAAGCAGACAAAACCGCAAAACGGCATATTGAATTTGTCATACAGGATAAAAATTCTTCAGACGCGGGAAGTATCGCCTGATTTTGTTTTATTTATTGCCTGAGAATCTCCCCGCCGTATTCCGTTTCTCTTTGCCATTCAATTTTGAAGAAGCAACCAAGGATAAAATTTTTAAAAATTTGAAAAAAAGAGAAGAAACGCTATTGACAAACCGAAAAAAACGTGATACACTACAGAATAAGGTATCATAGGAAAGAGTGCCCTTTCATGAGGGTTCAAATATACTGATTTCCCGAAGTCTCACGCTTTTTCCGCTTTCCGTGACAAATTTTACATTGCAAATACAGGGTGCAAGAACAAGAGAGGTCATACTTGTTTTGACTGCGCGAAGCATAGAAAAAAGTTGCATATCCGGCTTATAATTCGGCTGTAACCAGCATGTCGTAGGGGTAGGAAATGTAAATTTTTTTTGAATGCCTTGGGAGGTCTTTATGGGTATGGTCTATTTGTTTTGCGGTTTTTATTTGACAGAAGGGATTCTGCCGGGAAATCCGTTCGTTTTTCGATTGGCGGCTTGACGGTATGTCGGCGAACCGGTGAATCCGTGAATCCGGACGCATGCATATGAGGACTCCAAGGCGCGTTGCCTATTTTTAAGACGGCGGGACGCGCCAAAGGACGAAACGCTCACTGGAACTAGAAAATTTCCAAAGAAAGGAAAAAATATAAACATGGTAAAACCGAAGAAACTGGGTACGGTCACGAGGATGAATTTTGCAAAACTCGATGATGTGCTTGAAATGCCCGATCTGATCGATGTGCAGAAAAGGTCATACAAGTGGTTTCTGGATGAAGGATTGCGGGAGGTCCTCGCCGATGTGTCGCCGATCACCGACTATTCGGGCAATCTTCAGATCGAACTTGTGGACTACCGTTTGGATGACAAGCCCAAGTTTTCCGAAGAGGAGTGTAAAGAGCGGGATGTGAACTATGCCGCCCCCCTGCGCGTGACCGTCCGCCTTTACAACCGGAACACCGGAGAGGTCATCGAAAGGGAAATTTTTATGGGAGATTTTCCCATTATGACACACAACGGCACGTTCATTATCAACGGTGCCGAGCGTGTGATTGTCTCGCAGATTACCCGCTCTCCCGGCATGTATTATACTTCGGAAATGGACAAGGGAGGCAACAAGTTGCTGGGCGCCACCATCATACCTTACAGGGGAGCGTGGCTGGAATATGAAACCGACGCCAACAATCTTTTCTACGTGCGTATCGACAAAACACGAAAGATTCCCGTGACGGTTCTTATACGCGCACTGGGTGTGGGCAGCGACGCCGAGGTTAAAGAGATGTTCGGCTCAGAAGCAAAGATTGTTTCTACCCTTGAAAAAGACGGGATGAACATGTTGGCCGCCGAAAGCAAACACACGCCCGGCGATGAGGCGCTGAAGGAAATTTACAAGAAATTGCGTCCGGGTGAACCGCCCACGGTGGAAAGTGCGGTCCTTCTGATAAGCAACATGTTTTTTGACCCCAAGCGCTACGATCTTGCCAGCGTTGGCCGTTATAAGTTCAACAAAAAGATGGGTATTGCCCAGCGTCTCACCGGTCAGGTTCTGAACAGACCCGTTTTTTCGGCGGTTACCGGTGAAATGGTCTTTGACCAAGGCGAGAGGATGGACTATGCGAAGGCGCTGGCTGCCGAGAAGGCAGGCGTAAACGAAGCATGGATAAAATTGGAAAATGGAGAGGAACTGAAAATTTTCTCCAACTGCACGGTGTATCCTGAAACGGTTCTGGGCTACACCCTGGAGGAGGCGGGTATTGATCCGCGGGAAAAGGTGTTTCTCTCGGCGCTGACCGACATTGTAAACGATGCCGGAAACAGCAGGGAAAACGTGATCGCTCTTGCGAAGGAAAGAAAGGCGAAACTCTGGCCCAAACACATTACGAGAGAGGATATATTTGCCTCCATCAATTATATGGCGGGACTCACATATGATGTGGGAATCACCGACGATATTGACCACCTGGGCAACAGAAGACTGCGGTGTGTGGGTGAATTGCTTCAGAATCAGATGCGTATCGGTTTTTCCAGAATTGACAAGATCGTGAAAGAACGTATGACCATTCAGGACAGTGAAACGCTTACCCCCGAAGCGCTGATCAACATCCGACCGGTCGTGACGGCGATCAGGGAGTTCTTCGGGAGTTCTCCTCTTTCACAGTTTATGGATCAGAATAACCCGTTGGCGGAACTGACGCATAAGCGCCGTATTTCGGCACTTGGTCCGGGGGGACTTTCCAGAGACAGGGCTTCCTTCGAGGTTCGCGACGTGCACTACACCCATTATGGAAGAGTGTGTCCCATTGAGACGCCTGAAGGACCCAATATCGGTTTGATTTCCTATCTATCGACCTATGCCAAAGTCAACGATTACGGCTTTATTGAAGCGCCCTACCGCCCTGTGAATAAGGAGACAGGGGTGGTTTCTTCGGATCCTAAAGACGTGGTGTACATGTCTGCGGACGTAGAGGACAACTATATTGTGGCGCAGGCAAACGAACCTCTGGATGAGAACAACCGTTTCGTGAACAACAAGATTACGGTGCGCTACCGGACGGAAATTCTTCAGGTGGAAGCGTCAAAAGCGGATTTTATGGATGTATCCCCTAGAATGGTGGTGTCGGTTGCCACCGCCATGATTCCTTTTCTGGATCATGACGACAACTCCCGCGCTTTGATGGGTTCCAACATGCAGAAGCAGGCAGTGCCTCTGATGGTGACCGAGGCGCCGATTGTCGCCACTGGTATGGAGTACAAGGCAGGTTACGATTCAGGCGTGGTGGTGATCGCGGAGGAGAGCGGATACGCCGAAAAGGTCACCGCGGACGAAATTGTCATCAGGGGAACCGACGGAAGCAGAAAAGATTATAAACTGATTAAATTCAAAAAGAGCAACCAGGGCACATGCATCAACCAGCGTCCCATCATCAGCGAGGGGGAATATGTCGAAAAGGGCAGAGTGATCGCGGACGGTCCCGCCACCTGCAACGGCGAGATTTCCCTTGGGAAGAACGCCCTTATCGGTTTTATGACATGGGAGGGCTACAACTACGAGGACGCGGTGCTCCTGAATGAACGGCTGGTGCGCGATGACGTGTATACGTCCATCCACATCGAGGAATATTCCCATGAGGCGAGAGACACCAAGTTGGGCAAGGAAGAGATCACAAGGGATATTCAGAATCTTGGCGACGACGCGCTCAAGGATTTGGATAAGGACGGCGTGGTTAGAAAAGGAACGGAGGTGCGCGCCGGGGATATTTTGGTCGGAAAGGTGACGCCGAAAGGCGAAACCGAACTCACGGCGGAGGAGCGCCTGCTGCGCGCCATTTTCGGTGAAAAGTCTAGGGAAGTTCGGGACACATCCATGAGACTTCCCCACGGTGAATCGGGTATTGTCGTGGACACCCGCACGTTCTGCCGCGAAAACGGAGATGAACTGCCTCCGGGCGTAAACAAGGTGGTCAGAGTTTATGTTGCGCAGAAGAGAAAGATCTC
>CANQNM010000137.1 GCA_947625265.1 uncultured Clostridia bacterium | reverse complement strand
GAACTCCTGCAAACTGCCGCGGATATGCGCTTTGACGGTGTGGAATTCTACGATGTGTCAAACATTCCCGCCTTTTGGGGGAAAGACCGCCCTTTCAACAGGCAGGGCGTTCCCGCCGCCATGCGGGCGCTGCGCGAAAAGCGTCTGCGCATTCCCTGCCTTGATTCTTCCTTCGACCTTTCCAGCGAAAAACCGTCCGCCGATTTTCCGGCGCTTTTCGAAACCGCCGCCGCCATGCAGATTCCCTACGTGGCGCTGTGCGCGACAAACAACGGCGAAGAGCAGGTGAGAAAAAATCTGGAGGAACTTCTGCCGCTGGCAGAAAAAGAGGGGGTGACGCTTCTGATCAAAACTGTCGGCGCCTATGCCGACACCGCCCGCCTGCGCAAACTTCTCGACAGTTTTGCTCTGGATACGCTGGGAGCGCTTTGGGACATTCACCACCCCTACAGAATCCACGGAGAGAGTACGCAGACCACCGTCACGAACCTTGGCGCGTACATCCGCCATGTGCACATCAAAGACTCGAGCGACGCCTGTTCCTATGAACTCATTGGCGAAGGCAGCGCGCCCATTGCAAATGTAATGCGGGCGTTGTTTTCCATTGACTACGACGGATTCCTTTCGCTGGAGTGGATGCCCGAATGGATGCCGGATCTGGCAGATGCCGAAATCATTTTCCCTCATTTTGTAAATTATATGAGCCGCTTCGAGGACACGCGGGGCAAAAAAAAGACGCTCTACTTCAACCACGATGGAACAGGACAATATATATGGAAGAAAGACGCGCTGATCGACTGCACGTTCAACGACGTCTTAAACCGCGTCGCCGAAGAATTCCCCAACCAGTATGCGTTCAAGTATACCACTTTGGACTATACCCGCACCTATGAGGAATTTCGAGACGAGGTGGGACGTTTCGCCCGCGCGCTCTATTCTCTGGGCGTACGCAGAGGAAGCAAGGTTGCCATCTGGGCAACCAACGTCCCCGCGTGGTTTCTCACCTTCTGGGCGTCGGTAAAGTTGGGCGCCGTGCTGGTAACGGTGAACACCGCCTATAAAATCCACGAAGCGGAATATCTTCTCAAGCAGTCGGACACCCATACGTTGGTGATGATCGAATCCTGTCTCGACTCCGACTACCGGGCGATTATCAACGAACTCTGCCCGGAAATCAGTCAAAGCGAGCCGGGGAAACCCCTGCACTGCAAGAGGCTGCCCTTCCTGCGCAATGTGATCACCGTAGGTTTCCGGCAGCCGGGGTGCCTCACCTTCAAAGAAGCGCTGGGGCGCGCGGATCTGGTGCGTGAAGAGGTGGTGGAACGTATGGCAGCGGCAGTAAAGCCCCACGACGTATGCAACATGCAGTATACTTCCGGCACCACGGGTTTTCCCAAAGGCGTCATGCTCACCCACTACAATGTAGTGAACAACGGCAAATGCATCGGGGATCGTATGGATCTCTCCACCGCCGACCGCATGATGATCCAGGTGCCCATGTTCCACTGCTTCGGAATGGTGCTCTCCATGACCTCCTCCATGACCCACGGCGCAACCCTCTGCCCCATGCCCTATTTCTCGGCAAAATCCTCCCTTGCCTGTATTGACCGGGAGAAAATCACCTGCTTCAACGGCGTGCCCACCATGTTCATCGCCATGTTCAACCACGAGGACTACCGCAAAACCGACTTCTCCCATATGCGCACCGGCATCATGGCGGGCGCGGGATGTCCGCCGGATCTGATGCGGCGGGCGGCAAGACCGGACGAAATGAACATGCGGGGAATCGTCAGCGTATACGGACAAACCGAATGTTCCCCGGGCAACACCATGTCGTCCTGGGACGATCCGCTCGATCTTCGCTGCGAAACGGTGGGGTACGATTTCCCCCACGTACAGTGCAAAATCGTCGATCCGGAAACCGGCAAAGAGGTTCCCGACGGCGTAAACGGCGAATTCTGCGCCCGGGGCTACAACACCATGAAGGGCTACTATAAAATGCCCGACGCCACAGGCGACACCATAGACGCCGAGGGTTGGCTGCACTCGGGAGATCTGGCGTGCAAGGACGAACGGGGATGCTACCGGATCACCGGCCGTTTGAAAGACATGATCATCCGCGGAGGCGAAAATATCTACCCTAAGGAGATCGAGGAATTCATCTACACCCACCCTGCGGTGCAGGACGTACAGGTCATCGGCGTGCCCGACAAGAAATACGGCGAGGAAATCATGGCATGCGTCATTCTGAAAGACGGGCAATCCCTTTCGGCGGAGGAACTCCAGACCTATATCGCCAGTCACATGGCGCGCCACAAAGTGCCCAAATACATCGAATTCATGGAGGCTTTTCCCATGAACGCGGCGGGCAAGATTCTCAAGTACAAAATGCGGGAAGAAGCAGCCGCCAAATTGGGGGACGCCGCCAAAGTCGGCATCGACACCGGAAAAGGGAACGACAGATAATGTTCTCATTTTAGAGTTTTGGGGAAAACTTTTTAAAAAAGTTTTCCCCAAAAACCTTTCAGACTGCAGACAAACCCGCTTTTCAGAAATCGAAGAAAGTATCCACCTCTTTTTTTCAAAAGTTTTTGAAGGTTTTTCGGGGACCTTTCCCGAAAAGTCCTCAAAATAGGGCGCGGGGTAAAGCCCCGCAAAGACGTTGTCTTCACTTTCTTTGAAAACTCAAAAACTTTTTATACGCAACTTTTGATTTTTCCAACCCCGAAAAATGTTTCTTCGGTTTGGGATTTTGGGAGGCTTTTCCCGAAAAACCTCCTAAACAGGCTTTCAAATGTGGCACGGACCTTCCCCGGTTTACCGTTTGGAGGAATTTTTCCAAAAAAGGTTCCCACAAATTCCTTTGAAAGTTTTTTTATTCGTTTCCCCGGTTTTTTTCTTGAATTCCCACTGTGCAAGAACAATACCGAAAAAGGCCAGTACGCAGCCTGAAATCTGCCATCCCGACAGACTGAAAGGCTGACCTACCAGCCCGATGAAAGCACACGCCCACTCGCAGAGCAGTGCAATCACCGATTCCAAACCCATAAGAACGGACGCCGCCGCCGCGGGCGTGTATTTCTGTCCGTATATCTGTAAGGTGAACGCCACTGCGGAACTGAACACGCCGGCGTAGACGATGGGAACCCACGCGGAAAGAACATCCGACACGGAGAAGCGCTCGAAAATCAGCGCCGCGACGGTGGAGATCAGCGCGCAGACGGCAAACTGAACACAGGAAAGTTCCATTCCGTCCACGCTTCCAAAAAAGTCCACCGACAGAATATGAAAAGCATACGCCACAGCGCAGAGGAGCACCAGCGCCTGCCCCACCCCCACCGCCGACCAGCCTTTGTCGGCAACGCACAGAAAATACAGCCCCACGGCGGTAATCCCCGCGCCGAAAAGCACCTTGGCCTCAACGCGAATCCTGCGAAAGATAAAATTCAGCAGCGGAACAAAAAACATGTAGATGGCAGTGAGAAACCCCGCCTCTCCCGCCGTAGCCCCCTTGTGAATACCGTACTGCTGCAAAGCGGAGGCCACGGTAAGTACCGTCCCGCAGACAACTCCTCCCACAAGAGTTGCGCGCACGCCTCCTCTTTTCCCGGTATTCGGGGTGGGAGCGCGCTTTTCTTTCGCGTGTACAAAAAACAGACGGCGAAGTAAAAGCGCAAGACCCAACGATAACACGCCCACATACGAACGGGCGGCAAGATATGTAAAGGGCGGAACTTTTGCGGCGGCGTCGCTCTGCGCCACAAAGGTGGATCCCCAAAAAAACGCGGCGAAAAAAAGCATCGCCGCACCTAAAAAACGTTTTCTTTCCAAGTTCAAACGCGCACTACCTTCCCAAGAACCTAAACGGCTTTCGCCGTTTCTATATAGTATACAGGCGGTGCGCCCAAAAGTCAAGAACTTGAAAAAAAGTGCCGATAAAATCGTGTAGTGTTACAATTGATATGAGACTGAAAGGAAAAAAGGTATAGAAAAAGTGGTTGAGTTCTGATAGAATAGTCTT
>CANQNM010000136.1 GCA_947625265.1 uncultured Clostridia bacterium | reverse complement strand
CCGATGATGAAAACCATTGGAAGGAGTGCGCGTGCGGTGAAATCAGCGGCAAAGCGGGACACATCTACGACAACGGCAAGGACGCTGCCTGCAATGTCTGCGGCTACGAACGACAGATTCCCTCTGCAAGATACAATATCTACATTCTGTGGATTGTTCTGGCGATGCTTGTTCTGATGGCGCTGACGGTTTGCGCCATCTGGGCTGTGAAACGCAGAAAAGTCAAAATGTAAAAACCGGAAAATTCCGCGCTCTGCGGCAGCGGTTCTGTGCCTGTGCGACTCTGCACATCCTGAAGGTTCTGTAGGGCGCAGCGTCATAAATCCCTCATGGCCTGCGCGTTCTTCGCAGTTCCGCCGGCGCACTCTGTACGCCGAACCGGCTGACGGCTGACCGACCGTTGCTGACAGTTGAGAAACCGACAGAAAAATTCAATAATGCTTGCCAGGCATTCGGGATGAAACCACGCTCATTCCCGCATTCCACACAAGAAGGAGACCGCCGTTTTCACGGCGGTCTCCGACTTTTCATCTTTTCCCACAGCGTTTTTCACCGCGCGGACGCCTTTACGCCTGTTTTTCGGACATGTTGAGAATCCTCGAAATGTAGAAGAAAGTTCCAACGTATAAAATCCGAACGTTCAAGAATCATTGAAGAAATCTTCCCAGCCGCGCCTCGGATCGTATTTTTAAAAAACTCTTGCAAAAGGCGGGGAAAAAGAGTATACTCAAACCGAATCTTCGGAACTTGCGCCGTTCGGACACAGAGAAAAGGGCAGAAGAGAGGCCGCGCGACGTCCCGAAGACAGGCGTTTGGAAAGGATGGTCATTTTCATGGCAATGAAAGACAGAATGCACACGGGGGAACTGTATTTGCCGGGGGACGGGGAGATTGCCCAGTGGCAGGAGCGGTGTCTCGACCGTCTCTATGAATTTAACAGCACTCGCCCCACCGAGCAGGAGAAAAGACAGCGGATGCTTCGCGAAATGTTCTGCGAGATCGGCGAAAACTGCTACATCGAGCCGCCTTTGCACAGCAATTTTGGCGGGGCGCATGTGCATTTCGGGAACAATGTGTACGCCAATTTCAATCTGACGCTGGTGGACGACACCCACATTTATGTGGGCGACAACGTGATGTTCGGTCCTGGTGTGATCGTTGCCACCGCCGGACACCCCATTTTGCCCGAACTGCGGGAAAAAGCGTATCAGTATAACGCACCGGTGCGTATTGGGCGCAATTGCTGGATCGGCGCGGGCGCGATTCTCCTGCCGGGAGTCACCGTGGGAGAAAACACCGTGATCGGCGCGGGCAGCGTGGTCACAAGGGATCTTCCCGCGAACGTCGTGGCTGTGGGCACGCCCTGCAGGGTTCTTCGGGAAATCGGGGAACACGACCGGACGTTCTATTTCAAAACGCGCAGAATAGATTTTGATCTTCTGGCGGCAGATGAGAAAGAGTGAATCGGAACGCATCGAAAAAACCTAAACACATTCACCGCGAAAGTCCCTGCAAAAACCCGTGTAAAAGCCAAGGAATCGGAAAACAAAAGGCGGAATTCCTCTTTGGGCGCCGCCAGATAAGGAAGTAATTATGCAGAGAATGCGGTGCAGAGCCGGAAAGGGTTCTGCGCCGTATTTTTTTGTTATGCTACGAACTTGGATCCCTGCGGACTTTTCCGCATTTCTTCCATCATCGTTTGGATTTCTTTCTTAGTCGGAATGTCTGTCATTCCCACCGCCGTGAAGCACGAAACCCCCGCACCCGGCAAAAGTCAAGACAGCATGGAAAGCGTATCGGCTTTCTGTGCTGTCTTTTGCCTATGTTCATGCCATTCAGGTTGTAATTGACCGTTGTTTTCAAATTACTGCCTTCTGCGGCGTTAACATTTGGATATTCTGCTTTTTTATTTCTCAGTACAGACGGGTGTTTTCCGGCGGTGAACCGCGGAAAGCGAAAGGGTATGGAAAATAGTTGTTCGTATTTTAATGCAATCTTTGGGCGATGTTTTTTCGGTATTGCATGGGTGTAAGTTGGTAGATCTTCTTAAAAGCACAAATGAAACTGCGCTCATCGGAGAATCCGTTGTCCAAAGCGATATTTCCGATGAGTTTGTCGGTCTGAAGCAGTTCCTTTCTTGCCTGATGAATGCGTCTCCCAGTCAGATGCTCGGTGAAAGTCATGCCGGTACACTGCTTGAAGTATCTGGCGAAGTATTGGGGCGTAAAATAAAACCGGGCGGCGATGTCCGCCTGCGACAGCGGTTCGCGATAATGTCCGTCGATATAGCGCAGGATGTTCTTCAATCTTTCGGCGTCCTCGTTTTGTACGACGAACTCCGGTTTTGGCGCCACGCCTTCTTCGCACATATAGTGCAGCAACAGCAGGATCAATCCCCGGATATAAAGATCCTCATGGGGTTTGGGGCTGCTTTCCCGGTGATATTCGGAAAGACGAAGCATAATTTCCCGAATTTCAGGCCTTGCTTCCTTCTTTTCATTCAAAAACCAAAGAGATTTGTACTCTGGAAACTGCTCTTCCAAGAACCGTTTGGGTATAAGCAGAATGAGCGCCGCCGCATTGTCCGGCGGGGAGGAGTCCTCCACATCCACGCTGATGCGATGGATGCACTCGCAGTTGGTCACCACCAGACGCCCTGGATCGGCGCGGATGCATTCCCCTTCAATATAGTGCAGGGAGCGCCCCGCGAGAATGTAGGCAATTTCCAACTCATCATGCCAGTGACTGTTCTTGATATAGGTGTGATTGGCTCCTTCTTTGGTTGCTTTTCGGATGATAAAGGATTCATTTTCCTTATACTCTACCGTTTGGTGCAGAATCAGCGGTCCTCTCATAAAATACCTCCATCGTCAGTATCATCTTTGCACAGTGCGGTGCGGACAGTGAACAGTGGGTGGTGAAAAATAGTGAATGACAGCGAATGAACAGTGCGCTGAGGTGCCGTGAACTTTGGAAAACGCGAAACCGTTGCAGGAAATATGAATATTATATGTATACAATAATTATAACATGACAATTCTTCTTTTTCAATGGATTTGTCTAAAAAGTCAAAAAAAATTAACATCAAATCATTGAACGTTTTACCATTTGCTGTATATTCATTCTCAAAAAGATAAAGCGACGTAATTTCTGTGCAAAAAATGAAAGGAATTGCACCAAAAATTTATATATAATGATATCGGAAAGACGGAGCACGCATCCAAAGACATGTGGGGTAAGGGGAAACTTTAAGCGGATACGGGTCCGGCTTACAAACATTTTACAGGAGGTACACAATGAAAAGGGCACTTTCACTTATGATTGCGGCGGTTATGCTTGTCGGACTTCTGGCAGGATGCGGCGGGGGAACTTCCGCCAACGCGAAAAAACCTCTGGTTTGGTTTAACCGGCAGCCGTCCAACAGTTCAACCGGTCAGTTGGATATGAAGGCACTGTCGTTCAACGACAAAACCTACTATGTGGGATTTGATGCAAACCAGGGCGCTCAGCTTCAGGGGCAAATGGTAGTTGAGTATCTTCAGAAGCATGCTGAGGGCATTGACCGAAACGGCGACGGCATCATCGGCTATGTGCTTGCCATCGGCGATATCGGACACAACGACTCCATTGCCCGTACCAGAGGTGTGCGGGAAGCGCTGGGCACAGCGGTAAAATCGGACAACATCATCAACTCTGCGCCCGTGGGCACCAATCTTGACGGCAATGCTACCGCTGTGAAGGACGGATCCATCACCATTGGCGGAAAAACCTATACGGTGCGCGAACTTGCCTCTCAGGAAATGAAGAACTCCGCGGGAGCGACATGGGACGCTTCGACTGCCGGCAATTCCATCGGCGCATGGGCCGCTTCTTTCGGCGAACAGATTGATGTGGTGGTTTCCAACAACGACGGCATGGGCATGTCTATGTTCAACGCATGGTCTAAAGAGAATAAGGTTCCCACCTTCGGATACGACGCCAACGCTGACGCGGTGGCGGCCATTGCCAACGGCTATGGCGGAACCATCAGCCAGCACGCCGACGTGCAGGCCTACCTCACGCTGCGCGTT
>CANQNM010000135.1 GCA_947625265.1 uncultured Clostridia bacterium | reverse complement strand
GCGCTTTCGGGCGTATAAAGACGGTTATACTCCCGCGTGTGCTCCACAGTCAATTCCTCAATTCCAATGGGCGCGCCGCCACGGTTTTCAAGAGAAAACTCGGCGCTGCTGAAATAAGGCATGGGAAAAAAGCAATAAAATCCCCCCTCCCCATCTCCGCCAGAAAAGAGATACGATACCCGGTGATACCCCAATTCGTTGCCGAAAAGACAGCCAACCGGCAAAGCAAGATCCTCTTTCCCGTGACCGTCAAAACGCGCCCGGAGAAAGAGATCCTTTAAATGCGTTCGATCAAAATTTTCAGTACGTAGACGCAGTGCGGTGACCGTCCCGGCGCAGTCGTCAGAAAAGAACTTTTTTTCTTCTCCTGGCGCGAGAGTGAAAAATCCGGAATTCGTCCGCTGCGCCTCAGTCGCTTTAAGCGGATTTCGTCCGCATTCGCTCCAAAACGCCGCCAACTGCCGGTAGCGCACATCCGTAGGGGTAAAGGAGGAGACAGGGGTATCGTCCGCGTAGCAGTGATAAATCACGTGTCCCCAACCTCCGCCCGGCGCGGCGTTTCCAAAAAGAGCCACATCAGAGGTAATCTTGCAATAGGTTGTAAAGGGCATGGGTACAAAACTGCGTACTACCCGAATAACCTGTCCGTCACGCTCCGGTCCTATAAATTTGTCGGCAATCGGTGGAATGAAAGGATATTTTTCCCCGAATTCCGACGGCCGAATGGTAAAACGCGGTTTCTTTTCCCCGTCGAAATAGAACCGGAAAGTCGGCTCAGGAGATGAGAGGTATCGGTGCTGCACAAAATTCAAAATGCACCCCGCGCCATATTGCTCAAAAAGCACGCTTTCTCCGTTGGATTGTCTGTAAAGTTCCCAGTCCCAATCGGCATTCCCGCCGGTTTTGTCGATGCTTCCCTCATAGTGTACCGCACGTCCGCGCTTCAGCAGGGGCATTGTCGAGGGGTTCAATAATTCGTTTAGTTCGTCAATCATAAAACAATCTACGCTTTCTTTGAACACTCACTGTTTTTGAGAATGCGCCCCGCATTCCGGCATTGGAAAACGGGACGCAAACCGTGTTTAAAAATTCAATCGATCACAACTTCGTGACCCGTCTCCGCCGACTTGTAAATGGCGCAGAGGATCTTCATGATTGTGACGCCATCCTCCGCGGGTGCTTTGCAAACCGTATCGGGTTTGGTAACGCAGTCCACAAAGTGATCTATCTCCTTCTGGAAGAAATCACCCATGTCGGCTTTCGCACCGTTGAGTTTGATGTCGGTCATATAGTCATACATTTCCGAAGTCAGATCCAGCGTGCTGCCATCCAACTTCGCGCCGCCCTTGGAACCGAAGAGTTCGATGGCTCCGGATCCCTTTTGAATGTTCAGCGAAAAGGACGCTTCAACAGAAAGGATGGATCCGTCCTCGAAGCGGATCATAGCAACCGCCAGATCCTCTACATCGCAAACGTCATGGTCGGTTCTCGATGCCGAATAATACGCCTTAGGTGTCTTCAGGTTGGGACGGTTGAGCAGTTTTTGCCAGGTAGCGCCGTAAACCGAAACGGGTTTCTTGTTGCCCTCAATATAGCGCACCAGGTCGATCACATGGACGCCCAGATCGTACAACGGTCCGCCGCCCGAACGGGATTTGTCTCCGAACCATCCCTCGGGATTCCCGTTTCTACGCAAGTAGGAAGCCTTTGCATAGTAGATATCCCCGAAGAATCCTTCTTTCACCAGATCCTGAATGAGCGCGCAGTCATTTCCGTAGCGACGAACAAATCCGATTTGCAGATGCTTTCCGCTTTCTTTGGCGGCGGCCAGCATCGCTTCTGCGTCCTCCACAGAAGTGGCCATGGGCTTCTCGCAGAGAACATTCTTGCCCGCCTTCAGCGCGGCAATGGTAATGGGCGCATGTTCACAGTTCCATGTACACACCGATACGGCATCAATTTCGGGGAGTTTCAGCAACTCATTGTAGTCGGCAAAACGCCGTTCCTCGGGAATATTGTAGCGGTCGCCCTGCCTCTTCAGGGTTTCGGGATTGATATCGCAAATGGCGTAAAGTTCCGCCTCTTTGTTCTTTACATAAGCGTCCAGGTGGCAGTCGGAAATAGAGCCCACCCCGATCACAGCAACTTTAATCATCGTTTGATTTTCTCCTTCGTATTTTCTCTCTTTGGGTTTAAAGACTCAGAGCATCCTGATTTTTTCGCGCAGGAAGTTGGCCGCAAGAGTGATGTCGGCGGCGGGATCCGCTCCGCATTCCCTCTCGATGGTCAAGAATCCCTTGTACCCGATATCCTGAAGGGCTCTGAGATAGCCGTTCCAGTTCACGTTTCCGTAACCCAAGGGCAGTTCAATAAAGGGGGCTCCTTTGACGGTAGCGGCGATGATTGAATCCAACACCGGGTTTCCTGTAGACTTCTGCGCAACGGCTTCTCCGCCTTCTTTGATGAAATCGGTGATATCGCCCTCGTAAAGTTTGGCAGGATCGACTTTCTTCAGCATCATACCGTCTTTTGCATGGGTGTGTACAATGTATTTCTGCAATCTGTGTACAGCCGCGGCGAGGTCGTTATCTCCGGAACACATCACAAGGTTGGCAGGATCGAAGTTTACGGCAACGCCGGTGGAATTGAGGGTATCCAGAAAATCGCCCAGTCTCGCGGCAGGTTCAGGACCGGTTTCAATGGCAAAATGGGAACCCATGGAGTCCGCGAACTCCGCAAGTTCAAAGCAGGCCTCCTGCATGTATTTATATTTGTCGCATGTCTTGTCCTCGGGTACCTGTCCAATATGGGTGGTCACAATGTCCGTGCCAAACTCCTTGGCAAATTCCATGATCCTTTTCGACTTCTCGATCTTCAGAGGGTTTGCCTCCGGGTTCTGAAAACCGCCCCGCATGCCGGCGTCTCCTCCCAGATCTCCGCAGATCGCGGAGAAGACCATGCCTTCGTCTTTGACCAACTGTAAAAGTTTCTTCTGTCTTTCAACAGTCATATTGTCCACGTGGTTTTCGGGCAAACCGTAGGCAGTCATATACATCTGGATACCCTGCGCGCCAATGGCGGCGGCCTTCTTGATGCAATCCTCGGTTTTCCCTGTGAAGGATTCGACGATTACGCCAATTGGATAGTTGTACATTTCATCCATCCTTTCCAAGTGAAGGGGCATAAATTTTTCGAAATTCCGAAAGCCTCTTCTTGCATTTTTGTTTGATTTATTGTATAATGTTTTTGTTCAAAAAACAAGCAACGATTGCAACAATTTATAACACAATCCTGCTATTTTAAAAAACTTTCTAAAATTTTTCACCAAATTCCGACCCCGCATCGTTTCTTTGTTCTTCCAAAATGCAAAACCGCACACCTCTACGGTACGGTCTTGCAAAATTTCTCTCAAACGAATCGCCGGTGAAACTCAACGGCGGTTCCTCTGCCCGGGAATTTTTATGTCGAATTTTTTGCGATATGGAAACGGAGATCTTTAAAAATGAAGTATGAAATTCACAAACTGAACAACCGCAAACTGCCCTTCATCTTCCGAGACGATGAAATGAACGCCGGAGAAAAAGACTTTACCCACTGGCATGAGAATATCGAACTGCTGTATTTCTATGAAGGCGAGGGCGCAGTGACCACCGATTTCAAAACCACTTACACGCGCGCGGGGGATCTTTTTGTCATCAATTCCGAAAAACTGCACATGGTGGAATCCGCGCACGAGGCCTGCCCCGTCCGGTACTACTGCCTGATCATTGATAACGATTTCTGCATTGAAAACGGAATTCCCGCCTCCGAACTGCGCTTCAAGGATCTGATCCGCGGAGAAGAAAAACTGCAAATGCAGTTTTATGACGTGGTAAACGCCTACCGCAGCAAAGAGGAATTCAGAGAAACCGCCGTACGCGTCGCAGCGCTGAAACTCCTGCTCACTCTGGCAAGAGAGTTCCTTGTGGGCGAGGAGGAAGACCGCCCGGGAGAAAGTCACCTTGACAACGTCAAGAACGCCATTCGCTACATCAAAGAACATGCCGACGGCCCGATATCGGTGGAACAGGTGGCAAGAGCCGCAGAACTTTCCAAAGCCTATTTCTCAAGAATCTTCAAATCGGTCACCGGTTATACGGTGGTCGCCTATATTCATCTGGTACGCTGCAACAAGGC
>CANQNM010000134.1 GCA_947625265.1 uncultured Clostridia bacterium | reverse complement strand
CGTACTCAGTTCTACAGACTACAAGTACGTGGCGGAAGAGCGCTCCTACTACGCTTTGAACCTGGCGGTGACTGCCGAAAACTACCAGGAGTTCACTGACGCCACCAAGCCCTACGCACCTGTGGCCAAGCAGTTGGCAGCCGACAAACACCCCACAAAGAAGGTGTGGCTGAATATTTACAACTCTGCCGACAACTTCCTGAGCGCCACTTACCAGCCGCTGCTGAAGGCGTATGACGATCTGCTCAATCTGAACGTTGAATACATCGGCGGAGACGGACAGACCGAATCCAATATCACGAACCGTTTGGCGAACCCCGATCAGTATGACGCGTTCGCGATCAATATGGTAAAAACCGATAATGCATCGTCTTACACGAACTTGCTGAGCGAATGATATTTCGGCTTTGAAAAGGCTGTGGGATATGAAACTTCCCACAGCCTTTTGACCAACAGTGAAATCCGCGGAGGTGAATCAGGTGGATACAAGTACAGAGGTCATTCTCTCAATTCGGGGAATGTCTAAATCTTTTGGGCGAAACAAGGTTCTGGATCATATTGATCTTGACCTGAAACGCGGTACCGTGATGGGACTGATGGGAGAAAACGGCGCCGGAAAATCAACGATGATGAAATGTCTTTTCGGGACTTACCAAAAAGATGAGGGAGATATTTACTTAGAAGGAAGGGAGGTCAACTTCTCGGGCGCGAAGGACGCGCTGGAAAACGGCATTGCCATGGTTCATCAGGAACTGAACCAGTGCTTGGAGCGGAGCGTCGTGGACAATCTGTTTTTGGGCAGATATCCTTTGAATTCCTTCGGCGTGATCGACGAAGGACGCATGAAGAAGGAGGCGGCGGAACTCTTTCGAAGTTTGGACATGACGGTGAATCTGACCGCTCCCATGCGCACCATGTCCGTTTCACAAAGACAGATGTGTGAAATTGCCAAAGCGATTTCCTACAATTCCAAGATTATTGTTTTGGATGAGCCGACATCCTCCCTTACCGAACCGGAGGTGCGGAAACTCTTTGGCATGATGCGGAAACTGAAAAGTCAGGGGATTTCGCTCATCTACATTTCGCATAAAATGGATGAAATTTTTGAGATCTGCGACGAGGTGTCGGTGCTGCGGGATGGCAAACTGGTCGCCACCAAGAGTACGAAGGAAACCAATATGAACGAACTGATCACCGCCATGGTGGGCAGATCCTTGGACAACCGGTTTCCGCCGGTAGACAACACCCCGGGCAGGCCGTTGCTGTCGGTGCAGCACCTTTCGACGAAATACCCGCCCCAACTTCACGACATCACCTTTGATGTGATGGAAGGGGAGATTTTCGGACTGTACGGATTGGTGGGCGCGGGGCGCACCGAACTTCTGGAAACGATTTTCGGCGTGCGCACCAGAGCCTCCGGAAGGGTATACTACGACGGCAAACTCATGAATTTTGACAATGTTCAGGAGGCCATGGATCACGGTTTTGCCATGATTACCGAGGAGCGAAAGGCAAACGGACTATTTTTGAAAGGGGACCTGACTTTCAATACAACCATTGCCAACCTGAAGCATTATAGGACGGGTATCGCGCTGTCCGATCGGAAGATGGTGAAGGCCACGGCTAAGGAAATCGGAGTGATGCATACAAAATGCATGGGACCGGAGGATCAGATCGTCAACCTATCGGGCGGAAATCAACAGAAGGTGATTTTCGGAAAATGGCTGGAAAAAGAACCGAGCATTTTCATGATGGATGAACCCACCAGAGGGATCGACGTGGGCGCCAAGTATGAAATCTATGAGTTGATCATCAAAATGGCCAAAGAGGGAAAAACCATCATTGTGGTGTCCTCCGAAATGCCTGAAATTTTGGGGATCACCAACCGTATCGGCGTCATGTCGGGCGGACGGCTCTCGGGAATCGTGAACACGAAAGAGACCAATCAGGAGGAACTCTTGAGGCTCAGCGCAATGTATTTGTAGGAGGCAACCAATATGAGTGAGATACATGCAATTCTTCCGATACAGCGGGAGGAGGAACTACGCGCACCCATCGACGAGTATGTCGGCGGCATTCAGAAGAAAATTGACGCCCTGAGGAAGGACGGCAGTGAAAAGATTCAATATCTGAAAAACCATATGCGGCGTGTGAAGGAGAACAAAAATCTGTCCAAGGCCGAAAAGGAAAAACAGATCTTAGCGGACAAAAGTCAACTGACCGCCGCAAAGAGCGTGGAGCAGAAAAACAAAACAGAAATTGCGGGACTGATCAAACAGGCGGAGCGGTATCTGAAAGACCACTACAAAAAAGAAGTTTACACCCCGGTGAAAAATGCCTGTGCCGAGGCGAAAATCAAAGAGAAGCAACTTTACAAGCGCAAGCGCGCGGAACTCAAAGCCCGGCATAAGGCGGACGTCGCCCAACTTCGCAGCGCGGCGGGACCCGATATGAAGCGTGAACTGAAGGATGCGCGGCATGTCTGCAAGAGTCAGTTTTTCGACGCGAAAATGGTGTACACCCAGGCCCTTCAGGAATTGAAGGACCGCCGTCATGAGAGTTTTTCCTACCGGTATCATCTCATAGATCTGCTGCGCATGTCAAAGTTTACCTTCTGGCAGACCCAGGAGCAGAAGTTCGAGAACCGGAAGTACACCTTCAATCGCAAGGAATTCCTGCTGCGCAACGGTTTGTACATTGTGATCGTGCTGATTTTCATTGCGCTGGCCATCGCCACGCCCGTGATGAAAGATACCCAGTTGATCACCTTCAACAACATCATGAATATCCTTCAGCAGGCGTCTCCCCGGATGTTCCTCGCTTTGGGCGTCGCGGGACTGATCCTGCTTACCGGTACAGACCTTTCAATCGGCCGTATGGTGGGCATGGGTATGGTGGCTTCCACCATCATCATGCACGAGGGTATCAACACGGGAGCGGTATTCGGCCATATTTTTGACTTCACCGCGCTTCCGATACCGGTAAGAACGCTGCTCGCGCTGGTCGTCAGCATTCTGCTGTGCACCTTCTTCACGTCTATCGCCGGCTTCTTTACGGCAAAATTCAAAATGCACCCCTTCATTGCGACCATGTCCAACATGCTCATCATCTTCGGCATCGTCACCTATGCCACCAAAGGCGTATCCTTTGGCGCCATTGAGTCCTCCATCCCCAAAATGATCATTCCCAAAATCGGCAAATTCCCTACCATCATTCTGTGGGCGGTGGCGGCGATCGTGATCGTTTGGTTCATCTGGAACAAAACGAGGTTCGGCAAGAATCTGTACGCCGTCGGAGGAAATGCCGAAGCGGCGGCGGTTTCGGGCATCAACGTGTTTCTTGTGACGCTGGGCGCTTTCATTCTGGCGGGCATTTTGTATGGCTGCGGCGCATGGCTGGAGTGTGCGAGAATGACCGGTTCCGGATCTGCCGCTTACGGGCAGGGCTGGGACATGGACGCTATCGCGGCGTGCGTAGTGGGCGGCGTGTCCTTTACCGGAGGGATCGGAAAGATCTCCGGCGTGGTGGTGGGTGTGCTCATCTTCACATCGCTGACCTATGCGCTCACAATCCTTGGTATTGACACCAACCTGCAATTCGTGTTTGAAGGCGTCATCATTCTGACGGCTGTGACTCTCGACTGCCTGAAATACGTGCGCAAAAAGTGATCGGCGGGGAAAACCGCAAAAACCTTCAAAATACTTTTTAAGACTGTGCACACACCGGACGCACAGTAAATAAAAGGGGCTGCCGCACAAGCGTTAGAAACGCAAGGTGCGGCAGTTCTGCTGACATTGTAAGGGCAAAATAAAGGAAAAAGGTGAAAATACGGCGAAAATCATATATAAAAATAATCTGCGCATTGTAAAACGAAGTTGAATAGGTGTAAAAACAAATTGCAATTTTGCAAGAGAGCGAAGCAGGAATGTCTGGCGAATGATGCGTCGGGAATCTTCTTTGCAGAGGTGACATTTTCATCTTTTGGGCAGAGTACATAAACGCAAGCGGGTCGGTCTAAAAGGCATTCAAACTCCCTAGGTAAATCAAATCCCCGGAATATAACCGCCTTCTCTCCCGTAAAGTAAATAACAATGCCAATGCTTAGGCAATGTACTTTGCGCAAATGGACACAGAAAATTAAAAACGGCAGCCGAAATCAATGTAAACTAAAAGAGTTAAACCG
>CANQNM010000133.1 GCA_947625265.1 uncultured Clostridia bacterium | reverse complement strand
CTGCATACTGCCGCAGTGAAACCACATATCCTAAAAACCTTTCCGGCAGATTTTTCATGTTCCCGATTTTATGCCCCTGGTGATAATTGCATAATAGGGACAACACAGGCAAGGCTCTATTTTACAACGGTGCGGCGGGATTGGCCAGATCTAAAAAGGCCGGTTGTTTCGTAGGATTGCGGTGGGATATGGGAACCCGAAGAAAAAAGTTTTGGGTACCGAAACAAAGTTTTCAGGAACACTGAATTGACCTGCCGTAGGGAAGATCTTCAATCGAAAAGGAAGGATCGAAACCCGTTGCGTCATGCTCGGGTTCGGCGGATTTTGCAGTTAGATAAATTTTTTATTTGGAAACGCCGGTACAGCGCGGCTTCTTATCCATGGAGAAGGGATGTAAGGCATGACTGAACCTGAAGATATTTTGAAAATGATCGGCGGCAATCTGTCTGTATGACAGATGACAAAAGAAATGTGCTTTCGTTTGAAAAAAGAATTGAAGAAAAAATATGAGGAACACAAGAACCACGCTGTCACTTCTATGGAAATGAAACGGAGAACAGGATCGATTCCAAACTGTGCCGCTTTCAGCCTCCCGTTGCGGACATAGTGCTGAATAGGTGAAGGAATATAAAAAACAGAATGGCGCAGAGTGGGATTCCTTTTGAGAAGTACTACATGAATCATGTTAAATATAACAATATAACAGGAAGCCAGATTTCATTATGATAAACAAAAAAACAATTCCATTCAGTCCGCCGGATGTCGGTGAAGCGGAAATCGCCGAGGTTGCCGAAGCGCTTCAGTCTGGCTGGATTACCACGGGTATACGGACAAAACAGTTTGAGAAAAATATCGCCGAATGGATCGGCACGGCGAAGTGTGTCTGCCTCAATTCCCAGACTGCTTGCGCCGAGATGGCGCTTCATGTGATGGGCATTGGCCCCGGCGATGAAGTTATAACGTCCGCCTACACTTACACGGCGACCGCCTCAGTGATCTGTCATGTCGGTGCGAAGTTGATTTTGATCGACACTCAGCCCGACCGCTTGGAGATGGACTATGATGCGGTTGAAAGAGCAATCACAGAAAGAACAAAGGCGATTATTCCCGTCGATCTTGGCGGTATACCCTGCGATTATGATCGAATTTTTGATATCGTTGAGCGTAAAAAGCATTTGTTCAGACCGAATAACAACATGCAAGCGGCGCTCGGCAGAGTGGCTGTCATGGCGGACACGGCTCACGCTTTCGGGGCAAAATGGCACGGCAGGATGGTGGGCAGTATCGCCGACTTCTCCAGTTTCAGTTTCCACGCGGTCAAAAATCTCACCACTGCGGAGGGCGGCGCGCTGACTTGGAAAACGATTGACGGCATTGACGACGAAGCAATCTACCGTCAGTTACAACTTTTGAGCCTTCATGGTCAGTCCAAAGACGCACTTGCAAAAACAAAACTCGGTGCGTGGGAGTATGACGTGGTCGGAACCTATTACAAGTGCAACATGACCGACATCACGGCGGCCATCGGACTCAAGCAGTTCGAACGCTATCCGAAAATGCTTGAGCGCAGGAAAGAGATCATCCGCCGCTATGACGAGGCGCTTTGCCCACTGGGGATTCAAACGCTGGATCATTACACCGACGAATATGAATCGTCGGGACATCTTTACATCACGCGAGTACCGGGCATTACGCCGGAACAGCGAAATGAGATCATCGTCAGGATGGCGGAACATGGTGTCGCGACAAACGTACACTACAAGCCCCTGCCCATGCACACGGCGTATAGGAATCTTGGATTTGACATCAAAAATTATTCAAACGCCTACAACTACTTTGCAAATGAAATTACTCTGCCACTGCACACTTGCCTTTCCGATGAGGATGTGAAGTATGTGACATGGAAGTACGCAGAGATTTTGAAGGAATACATATAGGTGAAAATCGTGAAGTGGGAACAACTTCCGCTGGAAATGCAGACGGAAGTTGTCAGAAAATATTATGATATTCTGAAAAATAAACGGGTTGGCCTGTTCTTGAAAAGGACGTTTGACATTGTAGTTTCACTGGTTCTATTGATCGTTCTATCGCCGATCTTTCTTGTCCTTGCAATTGCGATAAAGTTTGATTCCCCCGGACCGGTTTTTTACCTCCAGGAAAGAGTTACACAGTATGGGCGAAGGTTTCGAATCCACAAATTCCGAACGATGGTGCAGAACGCGGACAAAGGATCGCAAGTGACAGTCAATAACGATAGCCGTGTGACCCGCGTCGGCAGAGTGATCCGTGCCTGTCGGCTTGATGAGACGGCGCAGTTGCTCGATGTGATCCGGGGAACGCTTACACTTGTGGGAACACGTCCGGAATTGCCTCGCTTTGTGGCGGCCTATACTGACGAAATGCTGGCGACGTTGCTACTCCCGGCTGGGGTTACAAGCCTTGCCAGCATTTATTACAAGGATGAGGCAAAGTTGCTCGACGGCGCAGAGGATACAGACAAGGTTTATACTGAGAAGATTCTACCGGGCAAGATGTATTACAACCTCAAAGCACTTGAAAATTTCACCTTTTGGGGGGACATACGGATCATGTTCATGACCGTTTTTGCTGTGCTTGGAAAGAAATATGAGGGAGATTACATCGCAAAAAAAGAATCAAGTAGTAAGCGCGAAAAAACAAAAGTATAGGATTACATAGTTGCCGTACAATAATTAAAATAATGAGGCGTCTTTTTCAATGAATATTTGGTATTTTCATCATTATGCAACACCTACTACCATAGCGGGATTGCACAGACCTTTTGAATTTGCAAAATATTTTCAAGAGGAAAAGAACAATGTAGTTGTTTTCTCATCTTCGTTTTTACACTATGTTGGTCAAAATATGATTCAGGATAAAAAGAAGTATTTAATCGAAAATTATGACGGAATCGAAACAGTTTATATAAAAACCTGTGGATATAAAACGTCAGGAATAAAACGCGTAAAAAACATGTGTGAGTATTACACACGACTGATAAAAGTCTCAAAAAAATATTCGAAACTGTACGGTTCTCCGGACATTATCATAGCATCCAGTCCGCATCCTCTTACAATGCTTGCAGGAATAAAACTGGGAAAATATTATGGCGTTCCATGCATATCTGAGATAAGGGATTTTTGGCCTGAAGTCTTTTTTACAACCGGAAAATTAAGGAAAACCTCTCTTCTCGGCAAAATACTTTTATGCGGCGAAAAATCAATATATACAAAATCTGACGCGCTCGTTTTTCTAAAGGAAGGCGACCATCAATATATCCTTGAACAGGGATGGGATATAGACCATGGTGGAAGCGTTGATATGAAAAAATGTTACTATATCAACAATGGCGTAGATATAACTTTTTTCGACAAAAATGCAGAAGAAAATAAATTTTCTGACGATGACTTGGATAAAGAATCATTTAAGATTGTCTATTGCGGTGCAATACGACCCATCAATCATGTTGACATTTTGGTAGATGTAGGAAAAAAATTGGGAAACAGCGTTGAAATACTGATTTATGGAACCGGAAATTGCGTTTCTGACATTGAAAAAGAAATCAGAGAAAAAGGCGTTACAAATGTTAAATTAAAAGGATATATCGACAATAAATATGTGCCGTATGTATTGAGCAAATCATCTCTTAATATCTTGAACTATTCGTCGACAGAATATAACTGGTCACGGGGTAACAGTTCCAATAAGTTGTTTGAATATCTTGCCAGTAGGAAGCCGGTTGTTTCAACAGTAAAAATGGGTTATGACATATTGGAGAGATATTCATGCGGAGTTTCTTCAGATGGCTGTACTCCCGAATTGATCGCAAATGCAATTGAGAAAATAAAAAATATGAGTTCGGAAGAGTATGCCGGCTATTGTAAAAGAGCAAGAATCGCAGCAGAAAATTTTGATATGAAAAAATTGTCAGGTGAATACTTAAATTTAATCAAAGATGTAATTAGCAGGAGAACTTCAACATGATCAACGTAATCGGACTTGGATACATAGGACTTCCCACTGCGTTAATGATGGCTTCCCACGGCGTGGAGGTCGTTGGCACGGACTATAATCAAAAACTTGTGGACACTCTCAATGCCGGAAAAACCACATTCAAGGAAAAAGGTCTTGACGAACTTTTCGGAGAGGCTGTCAAGTGCGGAATCAAGTTCACAACGGAGTATCAGGTGACCGACACCTACATCGTTTCCGT
>CANQNM010000132.1 GCA_947625265.1 uncultured Clostridia bacterium | reverse complement strand
TCTTTTACACTTGTTGTGCTTTGTACTTTCTCTTGTTGTTCAATTTTCAAGGATCGTTCTCTTCCCTCGCGGTTCCCGCTTGGGCGCTTCGGTAGTATATCACTTCCCTCCCCTTTTGTCAACCCCCTTTTTTATTTTTTTTTCAAGTTTTTTTGCCGTGAATTCCCAAAGTAAATTCCACAATGGAATTTACTTTGGGAATTCATGTATTTCTCCTAGGAAGTGGGAATACTATTTAGTTCGACCGTTGAAAAGATCCAATAGGCGAAGAAAAACCGCCGCTATGGTTTTACCCATACACGGCGGCGTACATATTACGCTTTTATTAAATATAAGTTTTCACAAGACAAAAATCAGTTCTATGCCAAAGCCGCTTTCATAAGGAATGTCTGAATCAAGTCTTACCTTGGCGCACAGTTTTTCCGCATATTTACGCACCAGATACAGTCCCATGCCCGTGGCCTTTTGCCGATTGGGGTAGTTGCCTGTAAAGCCCTTGTCAAAAATGAACGGCAGATCCTCCGGCGGAACCCCATCGCCGTTGTTGTAAATACCGAGATGAATTTCTTCTCCATCCCGCCGTATCGTCATAGAAATCTCCCCGGCGTGGCCGTCCGCATATTTCACGGCGTTGCTGATAAGCTGCGATACCATAAACGAAACGGTCTTTCGATCAGACATAACCTCCAAAGGACAAAAGTCCAGAGTGAGAAGAATACTTTTTTCTTCTATAAACGGTCGGTATTCATCAAGCGCCTCCGAGACACATTCATCCAGCCGAAATCGCATGAATTTGATATCGGAATGATCTGCGTGCAAACGAGCATAAAACAAGATTCGTTCCACATCCTCATTTATTTGATGCTGTGCATAATTCAGATGTGCATATACATAGGGCGTCATTTCATCCTTGTGGTTATTCATCACAAGGGTTGAAAGTGACAGCGGTGTTTTTACCTCGTGTACCCAGGATTCGATGTAGTCCTGATATTCGGACAGTTCCATGTTTTTTTCATTGAGCAGTGCTTGATTGGAAAACACCCGCTGGCAGAGTCGGCGAGCAGTTTCGTTGTAATGGAACCGCTCTAAAAGCGTAGTTTGCGTTCTATCATCCGGCGTTTCCAAAAAGGCCAACAGCACAGTTTCATCCTTTCGCTGCTTGTAAAACTCGGCAGCGAAGCCGACCACGAGAGCGAGCACCGTAAACAGGAAGAAAAACAGGGACATATACCCAACTTCCTCCGGGCGCAGGAGCCATGTTGCGAAAATAAAAACGATATCCGTAGATAAGAGGAGAACAATCCAGTGCCGTGTCCGTTTTATATACCGCTTCATAGTCTTTCCACCTCTAATACATAGCCTTTTCCCCTGATATTCCGAATCATTCCGTCCATTCCGCAGTCCGACAGGTTTTTCCGCAGCCGGCTCATGTTGACCTGTAAAATATTTTCGTCAACGAATTCCTCCGTTCCCCAGACGGTGCGCAGCAGTTCACTTTTTTCTACGGTGTTCGGATACCGATCCATCAGCAACTTCATGATTTCCCCTTCTGTTTCCGAAAGAACCAAAACGCTGTCCCCATATGTCAATTTGTAGGTATCCGTATCCAGCGACAGTGCACCTATTTGCACAATAGAGCGCAGTTTATCGTAGGTTTGCAACAGACGTTCTGACCTTGCAAGCAGCCGGTCGGGATGACAGGGCTTTGTGAGAAAATCATCCGCCCCAAGGCCAAGTGCCGTCAACTCATCGGAAAGTGTATCACGTGCCGTCAGGATCAAAATTGGGAAGGATGATTTCAACTTTAGACTCTTGCACAACTCATATCCGGTTTTTCCCGGAAGATTTACATCAAGTATCACAAGATCCGGCTTCAACTTTTCAAGCTCCTCCTCAACTGTTTCAAATTTGGCAGGGCCTAACGCCTCATACCCGACCTTTTGAAAGGTATGAATCAACTCCTCCCGCAAATAAACATCATCCTCCACAATGACGATCCTCGGCATCATCTTCACCTCCGATTGGTTATTTCAAGTTGGCTTATTTCCCGGCTCGCCGTTCGTCTTACGATATAAATATACAAAACTTCAATACCCGCAAAAACTACAAGCGCTGCTGCAGAAAGTGCGATGACAACCCCAACCGGCGCACCTACCGGCAATCTCGTAAAGCTTGTAAACATCGTAAAGATTGCCGCCGCACTGCTCACAAGCGCCACACTAAGCACCATGTCAAAATAGACGGAAATCTGCTTTTTCACTGATTTACTCATAGACTGCATATCTGCGCCAAGCATGATAAGCGTTTCATATCGATGCTTGGTCTGACGCTGGCTGATTAAATATTTCAGCCCAATCACAGTGTTTGCAATCAGCCAGAACAGCACACCAAGATAGATAGTGAGATAACTTGCCGCCACAGTGTAAAACAGGTTACGCCCGATGCCTCCGAGATAACTGTCGTATTCCATGCCTGTGTCTGCAAACTGTGCGTCCATTTTCTGTACTGCCTGCATAAGACCCATCTCCTTCACAATATCATCGGACAGGTGGATGTTCCGGCAATATGCCTCCGGCTTTCTCGCAAGTTCCGTGTACAGCGAATCCGGCACAATCAAGGCCATATACAAGGTGATCGCACGATCTGCCACTACATTGTCATAATAGAGAGTTGGGAGCAACTCATACGACTTGCCGTCGATCCCGATGGACGTTCCCTTTTGCAACGCAACTTTCACGACGGAACCGAAGGTGCTGCGGCTTGCGAGGGAACTGTAAATGGCTGTTTTCTGTCCCTCAAGCTCCATTTCTTCTTTCCCGATGCTTTTCAAAATGCGGTTATAGGAACTTTCCGAAATGACATACTCGATGTGCAGATTTTCGATAATGTTATCCGAACCCTCCACGCCCCGGAGGGCCTCTTTCAACTCCGATGTGTCAAATGCATGCTCCTGATCGCCATAATATCCGTCCTTTACATGAGAAAGATACAGGGGATAGTCGTCTTTGACCATTTCACGAACAGCATCTTTTTCCAAAACGGCGTCGATTTCTTCCTCCGAGCCGAACAGAGAAAAATCTACGGAGCGGCTATCCGTAGAACGCCCGATTCCCATGGAAATGCCGTAGGAAATACACGCCAAGGCAATCATCAGCAGCAGAGAAGCCACTGCCAACGACTTATGCTGTGACAGCACATTTTCCTGCACCTGTCTTGCGGTAAAGGTCTGAAGGCCCACAGCATTGGGGCTTTTTCTGCGAATGCCCAGACCGAGAAATCCGCCAAGCCCCCGGTACAGAAGAAATGTGCCGGTAATTCCGAAAATGAGAATAAAAAGCATCACAACCATGCCCAGCGACCGCATCTGAAATATACCCAGATAATATGCGGTCAGGAGAAGCGCCAGACCGACAATAAAGCATACGGCGCTTGCGGCACCGGATGTATGCCGCTGATTTTTTCCGTTTTCAGGTCGCAATAATTCGGCCAGTTCCGCTTTTCCCAGGCCAATGCAGATAAAAAGCATGGACAAAAACTGCACCAAGATAAATCCGCAGACAGTCCAGGCAATTGCACCCACAGAAAAGGAAAACCGATGCCCGATAATGCCCAGACCAACCACTTTTGCAGTGGTCAGGCTGATTGCCTCTGTTAAAAGAAGTGCCACGGGAATTCCGATTACCAGTGATATCACGCTGCTCCACAGCGTTTCGCAAAAAATCATGGAAAACATCCGACTGCGCTTCATACCCAGCATCAGGTATATACCTAACTCACGGCGGCGGCTGTCCATTTGATATTTACAGGAAAAATACACCAGGAAAAACACAAAAAACAGGGAAACCGCATATACAACGGGAAGCAGCATCATCAATTTTCGAACAGCATCGCTTTCCACCGTGGCAAGATAGCGCATAACGTCCTGCTCACCAAGGGAAAGCAATGTGTAAAAGGCGATAATCGCAATTACCAGCGAGCCGAAAAACAGGCCGTTTCCCTTTCGATTTTTGGCAGCATTGCGCCGCACCTGTTTAAAGAACATTTGCGCTCCCCCCTCCCAACTGCGCCATCACGGCTACAATCCGGTCGTAAAAGGCCGCTGTCGATTCAGTCTGTATGCTTCTGCGCAGTTCATGGAAGATACATCCGTCCTGAATAAACAGAATGCGGGAACAGTAACTTGCGGCGTTGACATCATGGGTCACCATCATAATCGTTTTATTTTGCTCACGATTGATGGTAGAGAGCTTGTCCATCAGAATTTTGGAGTTTTTGCTGTCCAGCGCACCGGTCGGCCCATCCGCAAGC
>CANQNM010000131.1 GCA_947625265.1 uncultured Clostridia bacterium | reverse complement strand
CCAAGAAAAAGGCGTTTGCCATTGCAAACGCCTTTTTCAATGATGTTTGCCCTTTTGGGCAAATGATGAGGGCTTCGCCCATGATGCTGCCTTCGGCAATGATGCGTGCCCGCGGGCACATAGGGGCAAACATCACATCATTGCGACGGACGGGAGCAGCATCATTGCACCGACAGGGGCAACCTCATATCGCCGTAGGCGATACACAATCTGCGTTTGCGAGAGTTCACTCTCATACGCCAAGGGTGTCCATTTTGGTCAACCCTTCCAAGTCAGTATAATCCGAACCAAATACTCGTAAAGGGTGAGTGGTTCGGATTTACTTTTTATCTGTGAGTGCCGCCTGCTACTTGAGTTTCCCCTGTTTTCATGGTATAATTGTAGCGATAAACGGAAATTTTTCGAGGTTGATTTATGAAAGAAGTAAAAATTGAAAAATGCCCGTTTTGCGGGGGAGAAGAATTGATTGAGACACGAGTTGCTTCCTATGGCGGCGCATATTTAGCACCTGTAACAAAAGGAGGTTTGCGCAGTGCAGTGCTTTTTGCAACAGTTTGTCGCGATTGTGGAAGTGTAGTCCGCACATATTGCAAAGAACCCGAAAAACTATTCCCTAAAAAAGAACGGAGAGATTGTTAAAAAATGATAAAAATACAATTCAGCGAATTATGGGTTGGTTTAATTATTACAGATTGATTGCGGTTACAATCATCATGATACCGAATATCGTCAGTGCGGTAGTCGATAAAAGCGCGTTTGAAAATCGATTTAACAATAAGGTTTTCCTTGCATGAGAGCAAATCGGGCGCTATGGTTGTATGGCGTTTATGATTTTCAATATTCCGTATACCTACTTTGATTTTTGGATCGATTGTTATAATTCAACCGGAAGAAGATTATGCGCAGGATCAGGTGCGTATCAAGGAATACGCCCACCTGTTTACGGGCAGCAAAATAAGTAGGCAAAAAGACAGCCGCACGTGAACGGCAGCCTGTGATAGGAATGCGGTGTCAGATTTTCAGCGTTCTTCAGGGACTGCGCCTGTATTTGCCTCTTTTAGGGGCTGTGCTGGCAACCGGTTTACCGGTGGCCTGACTTCACAAGGCATGGCGCCGTTTTTTGGACTGCCAATTCAGAAATAAGAATATGGGAAACAACTGCTTTTTTATGGAACTGCACATTTCTGCGACCCAAAAATCTAACGCGGTTCTTTTTATTGAACAATCCCCCAAAAGAGAGGACTTCTTTACAAAGTCTTTTCCTTGGGGGATTTTTTCAGGAAACACTTTTAAAAAATTCAGGAAATCCCCTCGAAGATTTTTTCAAGAATTTCGGGGGCATTCATGGAAAAGAGCCCGTCGGGGTCGGGGAGGGTTTGACGGTTCCAGCGCATTCTGTTATAGGTTTTCAGATAGTTGTGGGTGCAGGCGCTTTTGGGAAAACGTGCATGCCATTGGGGAAAATATCGCGCGGAATATTCCTCTGCCCACTTTACCGCCTGACTTTTTTCACCGTTTTCCAGCAGTGTTCCGCTAAGCATCACGCCCGGAGGGCTGGCGTGCATGAGTATGACGCTGCCGTCGGAACACTGCGCAACGCAGATCCAGACGTGACCGTTTCCGCTGAAAATATCCCCCGGGCGATAATCCTCTACCTGTGCGGCTTCCGTATAGTCTCCCCATCCGCGCAGCGAAAAGTTTTTTGCCATTTGAGAGGACTTTACGACGTACCCTTCCTTTCCGTTTTCGGTTTCAAAGGTGTTGTAAACAGCCCAACCCACATAGCCGGAGCAATCCAAACCGTCGTGGATTTGATACCTAGTGTTCCTGTAGTCGTAGGCGGAAGTTTGCTCTTTTGCAAACTCTGCCCAGCGGGGACTCACCCCCAGCGAGCGCGCTTCATCGCCCGCGCCCGTGTCCTCTTCGTTCCATCCGCCGCCCCAAACGTACATGGTATTTCCTAAGGGAAGTGCAGAGGTTTTTAAGAATTTTAAGAGTGTCGGATCCCCGGGGACGGGCGGACTAGGAGACTCGTCTTCTGAAACGGAATGGGAAGAACTTTTCCGGGAGAAATCTTCCGTGGGGAACGGTGAAGTTTCCTTTGATAGGTGGGAGATATCCGTGTCTCCGGGGTCGGACGTGGGGGTGTCGGTGTCGCTGCCCAAACCTTTGTGGGTACAGCCGGCGATCGTCAGACCGATCAGGGGAATTGCAAGAAAAATCAAGTATTTTTTCACTGCTGTGCCACTCCTTTCTGCATTTCTTTGATGAGAATGCGGTTGTTCGAATTTTTTGTTTCTTCAACGCCTGTGCGGCTTTCGGGTTGTTGTTCAACCTTTGTCCTCACTTGGGACATATTCGTGCGTGCGTTCCGGAATTCCCTCGCATTGCAGAAGTCGGCGCACAACATAGGAGGCGATGAGGATGCCGGCGGCGGAGGGCACAAAGGGGCTGCTTGCCGGGGTTGCCGCGCCCCTGACGCTTTTTTCCGGCGTAAATTCCGGTTTGACAGGCGTTTCCCTTGAAAAGAGGACCGGCAGATGGAGGATGCCCCTTTTGCGCAGTTCCCTGCGCATCACCCGCGCCAGCGGACATCCTTCGGTCTGAGAGATATCGCAAATTTCAAGCATCTCGGGGCGAAGTCTGTTTCCGGTACCCATGGAGGAAACGAGGGGCACACGGAGGCGTGCGCACTCCTGGGCGAGGGCGATTTTGGAAGACACGGTGTCGATGGCGTCTACCACAAAATCATCGCCTTCAAAGTCAAAATGTTTTTCGGAATTTTCAGGGTTTTTGAGGCTTTCAGGAAGGAAAAATATTTTGTGCTGTATGACTGTACAGTCAGGATTGATGTCTTTCAGTCTTCTTGTCATCGCATCCACCTTGTCCATACCCACCGTGGAAGACAGCGCAATGATCTGACGGTTGATGTTTGTTTCATCCACCGTGTCATGATCCACAATCCGGAGTGTTCCCACGCCGCTGCGGCAGAGCATCTCGCAGACATACCCCCCGACGCCTCCCACGCCGAATACGGTCACCTTCTTTTCGGACAGAGCCTTGGCGCCCGCGCTTGTAAAGAGCATTTCATTTCTCTGAAAACGGTTCATAGGGATGACATCCTTTCGAAAATTCGCGCCGGGTGGCAGTCCTCGCCGCATAATCGCCAGGCGGAGGAAGAATTGCCAGATATTTTGTATTGAAAACGTCCCCTTTTTGGTGTACAGTATATACAGCAGGCAGCGTCCGTTGCCGACGCACAGAGTACGGGACACAGAGTACGGTATGCGTCATGGGCGATGGGTTTTAAGCCGCGGGTCACCGGGGAACAGTCAAAAAGAAAATCAAAACGGAAAGGAGGCGAAAAAAGAAAGAGAGCCGGAAGAAACCGGACGGCAAATAAAGAGAGAAGAGAGAGGAGAACGAAAAATGAGAAAAAAGATTGTAAGTCTGATTCTTTGCGTATGCATGTTGGGATGCCTGCTTTCGGTGTCCGCGGTCAGCACCGCTCAGGAGAGTGTTTCTTCAAAAACGGAATGCTGTCGCCTTTTTTCCGTGAATCTACGGGATTTGTTTGATAAAATTTTTGAAAAACTGAGCGTTGTGTTTGGATGCGCGCGGAGCGATGAAGCGGATAACCCGGACAATCCGGACAGCCTGGAAAACCCGGACAACTTGGAAAACCAGGAAAACGCGAAAGAAACCGTTCCTTCGGAAACACCCTGTGAAAAGGAAGAGGAAAAAGCGAAGGAGGATCCAAAAGGTCAGGAAAAAGACAGGCAGCAAGAAGATAAGCAGCAAGAAGATAAGCGGCAAGAGGAAAAACCGCAGCAAGATCAAAAGCAAGAAGACCAATCGCAGAAAGATCAACAGCAGGAAGACCAGAAGCAAAACGACAGACAACAGGGATCCGCGACGGGCATCACCGCCTATGAGTTGGAAGTGATACGGTTGGTAAACATAGAAAGAGCAAAATACGGATTGCGAGAACTTACATATTCGAAGGAACTGAGCGACGGCGCCAGAATGAAGAGTGCGGATATGCAAAAGTTGGGCTATTTCTCCCATACCAGCCCCACTTACGGTTCACCCTTTGACCAGATGAGGAGTTTGGGCATTTCCTACAGAAGTGCCGGTGAGAACATCGCCATGGGTTATTCAACACCGGAGGCGGTGGTCAACGCTTGGATGAACTCCGAAGGACACAGGGCAAACATCCTCAGCGCAAAGTATACAGAAATCGGCGTAGGTTACGTGCAAAACGGGAACTATTGCACCCAGTGGTTCAGGGGTTGAGCGTTCCCGAGGAAGAAACATAACTGTGGTCGATGTGGATGACCGGCAGGAACGCGGGATAGTTCTCACGGATAGTTTTCGTGAGTGCGGAACGCA
>CANQNM010000130.1 GCA_947625265.1 uncultured Clostridia bacterium | reverse complement strand
AAACTATTCTATCAGAACTCAACCACTTTTTCTATACCTTTTTTCCTTTCAGTCTCATATCAATTGTAACACTACAATGAAAAAGCATTTTTTTTCAAAAACCACTTGATTTTTGTAAGAATTCGTGATAGTATGTACGGGTATGAAGATTTCGATTTTTACCAAGGAGGTGAAAAAAAGATGCCCAATATTAAATCTGCCAAAAAGCGCGTTCTGGTTTCCGAGAAAAAAACGCTGGAGAACAAGATGCTTAAAAGCGCCTTCAAAACCGTCGTTAAAAAATATGAGACCGCCGTGGAAACGGGAAATGTAGAGGCTGCGAAGAGCCTGTATGCCGAGGTGATCAAGACCACCGATAAAGCTGCGGCGAAAGGGATTCTTCACAAGAATAACGCCGCAAGAAAAAAAAGCCGCTTCACCCTGATGCTGAAAAAATTGGCGGCGTGATTTCAAGACAAACGTAGTCCGTCTTTCTCCCGGAAAGACGGCTCTTTGTCTTTTACGAGCAAATGTAAAGCAGTTTCCTCCTGATTTTCGTCCTTTCACTCCAAAACATCGCGTTATTTTCGGCGTTCGCGAAAAATGCCGTAAACGCCCAGCGCAATCATAAATACGGCGAAAAAAATGCGCAAAACGCCTGACGGCAGGTAAAAGGCGAGCAGTGCACCGGGAAGGGCTCCGAAAATTCCCCAGAACGACAAAAACGTCATAGCCTTTTTGTCAATCAGACCGCTCCGGATATTCATCACTGTCCCTGCCGCCGTCGCGAAAAGGAAAAAAAGATAGTTTGCCCCCTGCGCCTGCGCCTGGGGCATTTTTTCATAGAGTCCTAAAAAAATCACATACAATCCGGCGCCACCCACACCCATTCCCACAGGCAGGGCGCACAAAAAAGCGGCAAGTGCTTCAAGCATACTTATCCCTTCCCTCCCGCGCTTCTGTAAAGCATCAATCCGCCGCCCACAATCAGCAAAGCGGAGAATATTCTGCCTAAAAGTTTCGCCGGCATTTTTTTCAGCAGAAACGCCCCGGAAATTCCTCCGAGGAGCGCGCCCACAATACCGCGCCAATCGATCCCCCATCCCACTCTGCCAAAGGACAGATACATACCGTAGCAAAAAACGGATACTGAAAGAATCACTGCCGCGCAGGTGGCAAAAAGCCTTTTCTTTTCCTCCCCATTCTTTCCAATCATTTCCGAAAGAAAAAGAATCAGAACCGTACCGCCTCCGGTTCCCAAAAGTCCGCAGCAAAGGCCAGCCGCAAAAGCCGTCAGCCTCCCTTTGGGTGAAAACAGTTCAGTTCTTTCCTTTTTGGTCTTTATATTTTCTTTTTGGTCCCTAAAATTTTCTTTTTCCACTTGTAATTCCAGTCCTTTTCTGCTATTATATATATGTATAGCCGTGTGTTTATATATTCCCATGGGAGACAGATCTTTATGAATGCTATTTTTTCCCTGCTCCTTGGCGTAGTTCAGGGTCTTGCAGAGTTTTTGCCTATTTCCTCTTCCGGACATCTTGCACTTTTTCAAAGTTTCTTCGGCGACAGCCTTTCAAAACTGGACAGTGTGACAGCCTTTAATGTACTGTTGCATCTGGGAACGCTGGTTGCGGTTTTCATCGTTTACCGTCTGGATATCATGAAGATGATTCCCGCTTTCTTCACAATGCTGAAAAAACTCTTTGGAAAGAAGCCTCTCAGTGAATATACCTACGAGGAACGCATGGATCTGATGGTGATCATCGCCACAATCCCCCTGATTTTCCTAAAACTTTTCGACATTCTGCTTGAAAAAGCAATTTCCTTCAGCATTCTTGACGCCATGGAAAAATATATCACTCTCCAACCCATCGTTGTCGGCGTCATTCTTGTTTTCAACGGTTTACTGCTTTTCTATTCCGACAAACTTGCCGCAAGGGAACGAACTTTTGATCAATTTAAACCGCGTAACGCCTTTTTCGTAGGCATTTGCCAGATGTTCGCCGTGCTCCCGGGACTCTCACGCAGCGGTTCCACCATCACCGGCGGCAGACTAAACGGATTAGGAAGGCCGGACGCCGTACGGTTCTCCTTTCTCCTTTCTATCCCGGCAATCCTCGGCTCCTGCGTCACAGAACTGCCGGAGATGTTCTCCGACAATTCCATAGGCGCGGCTGATTGGGCCGTGTTCCTTGCCGCGACGGGCGTTGCGTGTGTCGTGGGACTGCTCAGCATGAAACTTCTGAACTACCTTGCCAACAAATCCTCTTTCAAAGGTTTCTCCTTTTATTGCTGGGCAGTGGGTGCGCTGGCCATTGTCGGCGGAATCGTCAAACTCGCTCTCACATAACCGATATGCAAACGAATTGGCGCGTGTACCGCGTACCGTGTACCGTGTACCATGTACACATACTGAAAAAAAGAAAAAAGAAGATGTGATGGAAGTCCGGGTTTTTCCCGGAAACCGACTGAAAATTTACAAAACGAAAGGATGCCTGAAAATGTCGGGGCAACAGGTTTACCGGAATGTCAAAAAATAAAAACGGCGGCAAGCGTGATACCGATTTGAAAAGCAGAAAAAAGAAAAAACGTTCCGCCGAAAACGAAGAATGGGACGGGGAATCCGAGATTTCCAGGGTGCAGGAAAAAAAGAAAAAACTGATTTTATCTATCATCTCTTACGCCATGGGCGTCTGCGCCGTTCTTTTGGGAGTACTTTTCATTGCCAATTTCTCAGGCAGTGACGCCTGGTTTACGGCGATTTGCAGTTTTCTTTTTGGAATTTTTTCATGGTCGGCTTTGTCTGTACCCATCCTGACCGTTTACAGCGCGGTTTTTTTACCCAAGATCGTGTATAAAAAGGCACATGTCTGGAATCTGATTCTGGCTGCCTGGCTCTGCGTTACCATCTCGGTAATCATCGGTGTAGTGCTGGTAGACAAAGATACCTCTCTGAATTTTGTAGACGTCTACAAGGCGGGAGTTGCCGGGAAGGGCGCGGGCATTTTGGGTACCTACGTGGGATGGCTTCTGATCCGCGCACTGAGCCGTGCAGGCGCTTATGTTCTGGTTATTGCGCTTTTGGTAGCGCAGGTTATTTTCCTTGTGGGTTTGACGCTGGACGACGCGTGGGGAGCCGTATGCCGCCTTACGAAAAAACTCTTTGGAAAATTGATTTCGCTCATCAAAAACAAAAGGGCAAATAAAAAACGCCGTAAAGCAGAAGATGACGGCGAAGACAGGGAAGACGGGGAAAACGATGAAGAGGATGACGACAGTTTCGTTCCCCCTCCTGCACCGGTCCCCGGAACAAAATACCGCAACAAACCGAAACCCGAAGAGAACCCTTACGCGGAAAACGACGCGCAGCAGCCGTCCAAACGTGAACCTGCCCGCGACATCAATCCCTATGCCTCCCCTGATAGGAGCGCTGCGGAGAATTCAGGCGCGCAGTCTCTTCCCGCTCCCGAAAACATCTCCCGTCCTCAGGTACTCCAAGGATGGAGCGAAGGGGCAGAGGTGCAATCCGCTCCTGCAAAACAATTCCGTCCAACAGAGGAGCAGCTTCCGAAGTTGAAAAAAAAGAGTGAAACCATCAAAGGAAGCGTGGATTTGGACGAAATATTTGATGACGGTCCAAAAGAGAAAAAAGGCTCCTCACCGCTCATTGAGTCTGTGGAGGAAGGCGACGAAGAAGAAAGTGAAAACGCAGGGGAAATGGGGTTTTCCGCAAAACGCGTCCCTCTGATCTCAACGGCGGAACCGGGAAAAAATGAACCGGTATCGAAAAAGGAGTACGTTTTTCCGCCCATTTCCCTGCTTACCGCCATACCCGCCAAGCAAACCGACGTTTCTGAAGAATTGACGGTAAACGCGAGACGCCTGGTTGAGACACTGCGCTCCTTCAAGGTGCGTACCAAGGTGGTCAACGTTTCAAGGGGTCCTACCATCACCCGCTATGAACTGCAGCCGGAGGAGGGCGTGCGCGTGCGCGCTATCGCCAATCTCGTAGACGATATCTCCCTCAGCCTTGCAACGTCAGGTGTGCGCATTGAAGCGCCTATCCCCGGTAAACCGGCGGTAGGAGTAGAGGTGCCCAACAAAAACAGGGAGACGGTGTATTTGCGTACCCTCCTTGACAACAGCCGCTTCACACAATCTCAGGCAAAACTCACCGCCGCCATTGGCGTAGACGTGGCGGGCGACCCGGTATATGTGGATCTTGCCAAAATGCCGCATCTGTTGATCGCGGGAACCACCGGTTCGGGAAAATCGGTATGCCTCAACTGCCTGATTCTTTCCATCCTCTACAAATCAACACCGGACGAAGTCAAACTAATCATGATCGACCCCAAAAAAGTGGAGTTCAACGTATACAATGGGCTGCCCCATCTGATCATCCCCGTGGTCAGCAACAACAAAAAAGCCGCCG
>CANQNM010000129.1 GCA_947625265.1 uncultured Clostridia bacterium | reverse complement strand
CCTTGTCAATCTCAAGAGCAGTGGCATTCTCTTTTTCATAGATCTCTCTCGCATTTTTATATGCTGCGTCAAAATCGGCATAAGAGGCCGAAGTATACCCCTCCGGCTCCACATAGTTCTCTGTCAGTTCCCTGTACAGTTCATTTTTGGGATCGCTTCCGCTGCATGACGAAATGGCAAATGCTATGCCGCATAAAAGTGCCAAAACAGCCGACAACATTGCAATTTTTTTCAAAAAATCACCTTCCATTAGAAATAGTTGCAAGAATCAAAGGATGATACTTAGTATTTATACCATATTTGCGCCCGCAAGTCAATTCTCCTTTTGTAAACATTTATCTCCCTTGAGTTTCGCCCTGAAAAACAACCTGAAAAGAGCCCTGGCATTGAAGGGATAGAGCGGGTATAGGTATCCCCTGCCTCCGTCAACCGAGTTGTTTGTAACAATCAGAATCACTGTCCATACGATTCCCGCAATCAATCCCCAGTAGGAAAACAAAGCGATGAGCACAAGGGTAACCATGCGCATGAATTTAAATGCATAGCCCAACTCATAACTGGGCTGCGTAAAATTGGCAATTGCCACGAATGCCATATACAGGATCACCTGTTCGGACAACCATCCCACTCCAATAGCCAAATCTCCCAAAACCAAGGCGCTAATGACACTCAGGGAATTGGACAAGGTGTCCGGAGTATTCAACGACGCCAGTTTTAAACCATCTATGGCAATTTCCACAAGAATCAGCTGCCAGAACAGGGGCAAAAAACTCTTCCCCTGATAAAGAATAAACGACAAATTTTCAGGAACAATCTGCGGAACGGTTTGCAGAGTGTACCAGAAAGGTGTGAGAAGCAATGAAAAAGCATAAACGGCATTCCGCACCATTTTCATATATCCGCCGATGATCGGTGAAAAATAAAAATCATCCGTATCCTGCAAAAAATCAAATATGGATGTTGGCAAAATCATCGCAGCAGGATAGTTGTCACACAGAACGATCACGCTTCCCTCCATCAGCATTGCTGCTGCAGCATCCGGTCGCTCTGTGTAACGAATTTTCGGAAAGGGATTGTACCACTTCTTTTTGATAAGCAGTTCCGCCAGACTTTCATGACCCAAATTCAGGCCTTTTGTATTCAATTCTTCGATCTGACGACAGAGTCCCGTGACAAATTTCATGTCCGCATACTGCTCCATGTAGCACACCAGAATATCAGTGGAGGTATTGACGCCCACAGTGATTTTTCGGAATATCAAACGGTCATCTCGAATTCTTCTGCGTATCAAAGCAGAATTCGGCACTAACGCTTCAGCGAATCCGTCCTTGGAACCGCGCAGTACCTTATCCTTAGCCGGTTCTTCAATGGATCTCGCAGGATATTTTCTGGTATCTACGACAATGTACCCCTCGTATCCTTCGACGATCAAAACAGCGTTTCCGCTATACACCGCCACCCGGACGTCCTCCAGTTCTCTCTTTTCTCCCACCTCAGCAAAAGGAAGGACGTTCATCAAAAATGTTTCCTCACTTTTGCCAAGAATATCCGCGCCCACGGAATTTCCCATCATATACGCAAGTAACCGTTCCGCCAGTTCTCCGTTGCCGAAACCGTTGATATAATAGTACACGGCAGGAAGTTTTCCTCCATATAAAAATTCCTTTCTGACGGTATCAAAATTCGTACCGTAGTGCATCATTTCATCCAAACGATTTTTCTGACAAACGAACGTCTCGCTCGCTTTGCTCATTTTTATTGCTCCTTCCCGCCACTGTCTTTTTAAAATCTGCTCATTCAAAAATTTCTCAAATCAACGATCATAAACCGTACATTTATATCCAGTTTTATCCGGCTTTATCCGAATGCACTGTGTCCTTATCAGTATTTCCCGCTCAGCATGAAATCTTACTTTACTTCCAAAGGAATTTATGGTATACTGTAGAAAAAAATTCCGTTGTTTTTTAGAAACGAAAGGAAGAAACAGATTGAAAATGAAAAACATACTTCTTCATGCCGTCTTATGGTTCGCACTCATTATCTTCACCGGATGCGGAGCAGCGCCCGATGCTACCTGCTTTTCCTATGAGAAGACGGATGGCGGGTGGATGGTGACTTCTGTAAATGTAAACACCGAAAATATCGTCATTCCAGAAGAATATAACGGAGCGCCTGTTGTCTCGATCAAGGACAGCGCCTTTTACAGAAACGAAACGCTCCGTCATCTGACGATTCCCTCCAGCGTCCAAAATGTCGGTTCTTACGCTTTTTCCGACTGTACACATCTGACCGAAGTGACCTTTGAAGGCGGAGGAAACTGCGTGATTTCGGATTCTGCTTTTGAAGGATGCATGAGACTATTGAAGGTTTCCTTCAACGGTTCCGTCTCAACCGTTGGGGACAACGCCTTTAAAAACTGTAAAAGAATTGTTTATCTCTCGGTAGGAAATGAACTGAAAAGTATAGGATACTCCGCTTTTGCAGGATGTGAACGAATGATTTTCAAAGCGCCCGCAAACAGCGTGGCTTCCGACTATGCGCGGGAAAACCATCTTTGCACGAATTTTTCCGATTCCGTATACTTCATTTATACCGTCATATTTCTCGTTGTCGTTTTCTCTGCCGTTACCCTCGTCATATATACAAAAATATTAAAAAGAAAAAAATCAGGAAAGACCACTTGATATTGCTTCAAAAAAATTATATAATTTCTCCAGGTTCGCACATCGTACAAACCTGTCTCTCAAAACGAATGAAAATCTGAAAGGAACAAAATATCATGGCAAAAAAAATTATAAGCGCACTGGGGAGATTCTCAAATTCCACTTCCATTGGAAATGACGACAGTTATAAACAGGTAAATATTGCGGAGTACACTGTTGAAAAAAAGAAGGAGGGAACCTATCTTCTTGCGCAAGTCCTGTATATTATCTGTTTTGTCGCGGTTCTCGTGGCCGTAATCGGAGTGCTGTACCTGGTACTCCAATGGTTTGGAATCCTCGCGGGGCTGGCACTTTCCGGCATAGGAGGTTGGATTCTCTGGTTTTTTACGCACAGATATCTGGAAATAGAATATTCCTACGCCATTGAAGGCGCAGAACTTATCTGCACAGAAATTTACGGAAACAAATCAGACAAGTTGCTTCTACGTATCAAAATGTCAAATATAGAAAAAATTGTTCCTTACGAAGGCGATTTTAAAAAAGAGATCGACGGCATGAAATTTGATGAAAAAATTTTCCTGCTCTCCACACCCACGACCGATCAGGCGTATTGCGCAACATACAAAACAGACGAAGGTAAAAACGGACTGGTCCTTTTTGAAGCATGCAACAAAACCCTAAAAGCTTTCAAGTACTACAACAGCGCCGGTACAGTTGTAAAAGAAATGCAAAGATAAACGTCTAAGGGTATTTTTACATCCTTTTTTTCGAAGGTTCCGACCGCCGTTGTTTTAAGAATTTCGTGAAGAACATAACCGGAAAACCGAATAGGGCTTCTTTGCGTTTTCCGAAAATTCAGGCGTAAAATGCGTGAAATGAGAGATATATTGTAAATTTTGTATTGACTTCATCTATGGGAAATGATAGAATGAAGTGGTTTTATTTCCGTCTCTGTGCGCAGACGGATGATTTGCTTCAAATGAGGAGGTTATTATGGAACGCTATTACCAACCCGAAATTGAAACCGCGAGCCGCGAACAAATCAAGGCATGGCAGGACGAGCGTCTGGTAAAACAGGTCAGACACGTCTGGAACAATGTACCCTACTACCGCAAAAAAATGGAAGAAAAAGGCCTGACACCTGACGACATCAAATCCAGCGACGATTTGTACAAACTGCCCTTTCTCTCCAAAGACGACCTGAGAGAATCCTATCCTTACGGACTTTTGGCAAAGCCACTTTCAGAGTGCGTGCGCATTCAGTCCACCTCTGGAACCACCGGCAAGCGGGTAGTCGCTTTCTACACGCAGCATGATATTGACCTGTGGGATGAGTGTTGTGCCCGCGCCATCGTAGCAGCCGGCGGTACCAATGAAGATGTATGTCAGGTTTCCTATGGTTACGGTTTGTTTACCGGCGGGCCCGGCCTGAACGGCGGTTCTCATAAGGTGGGGTGCTTAACCATTCCCACTTCCTCCGGAAATACTGAGCGGCAGATCATGTTCATCATGGATCTGCATGCAACAATTCTCTGCTGCACCCCGTCCTATGCTGCCTACATCGGTGAAACCATGAAAGAAATGGGCCTGACGCCCGACCAAATCCCCCTAAAAGCGGGTATTTTCGGAGCGGAGGCATGGAGCGAAGAGATGCGTCAGGAAATTCAGAATACCCTGGGTATCAAAGCCTATGACATTTACGGACTTACCGAACTGTCCGGCCCGGGCGTTTCCTTTGAATGCTCCGAAC
>CANQNM010000128.1 GCA_947625265.1 uncultured Clostridia bacterium | reverse complement strand
ATGTGGTTTCACTGCGGCAGTATGCAGATAAAAGAACCTACCTGAAGCCCACAGATTTCGGCTGTCGGGTAACTACTGCGTCCGGAAAAAGGCGTTAAGTATAAGGCTTACGATTGTAATCAACATACATCCGAATCATAGGACAGTCGTTTCTCGTGTTATAACGACCGAAACCGTTAATCGCCATAACGCTCACCCACATTTGAAACAAAAACGTTTTTCGCCCAGCAGAACCGTGAAAGTCTTCCAAGAGGATGCTCATTAAGAAACAATCGGCAACGCGAAACGGACAAACATGCCAAAAAATATTTCTTTTTGCGCCGGTCGTTCGAGCAAAATAGCGTCTGATATTACTCAAATGCTTCGCAAAAATCATATTTTCGGGGCGGTTTTGGCAGTTTTTTCGCTCTATACACTATTTTCAAGTTACAGGTAAGGGAACGTACCTTGTCCTCGGTTTCTCCGAAATGTGCATTTTAAGGCACAAAAAAGCATCTATTCTCAAAGAAGAGAATAGATGCTCATATGAGGATATTCAGTTTTGTTGGGCGGTTAAACAGGAATTTATGATTACAATTTTTTGGGATCAGCCGAAAACCTCCGCTGCTGCAATGACCTTGAGCAAGGCTGTATCTACTGCGTCTCGTCCGTAAGCATCTAAAAAACGGCTTTCATATCGGTCGGTTTTTAAATTGTACCAAAGCGACCAAATTCCCCAAAAGAGATCGATATGCCGATCACCGACTCCACCATTGCCTACATCAATAAAACCGGACAGTTTCCAGTTATCGAGAATAATATTGGGCAAGCAACAGTCACCATGAAGTAAGACTTTGCTTTGAAGAGCATTTTTCCCCTCATGGAGAACATGGTAAGCCTCATCTGCAGAGTGATAGCCAAAACTATCGGGAAAGTGTGATTTATCGTAATTTCCCGTTTGGTAATTGTATTCCGCCAGGGACAGATACGAAGATGTTCTGTCTGGAATCGGGCAACCGCTATAATCTGTTTCGTGAAGTTTCCTTAATTCATCTGCAATCGTATCGCATAGACGCTTTGGATTTGACAGATACGCTTCCCCGGTGCAGTCCTCGCCGGGCAGGGCGGCCGTCAAAAGCCAGTCACTGTCGTCCGACGTATAACTCAGAACCTCCGGGCCTATTCCCTTGGAATGAAAGTAGCCCGTCATGGCGGCTTCATTTTTCAGCGCGCCCTTCCGGGAAGATTTCAGATAGTACCCTCCGCTTTTATCAATGAAATACACGGCCGCCTCCGTAGAGCAGGAACTGTCATAAATCTCCGCATCGGAAAGGAACCGAATAACTTCCTGCGGAATACCGTCAGGAAACTTACATAACCGCACTTTTTTCATCATAAATTTCTCCTTTGCGTCTCAATCTGCCCCGGTCTCCCGCTATTCCAATGATTTTCCATAATATTGCACATCAATTACGGTTCCGTCGGGATACTGTTCTTTGCCCGATTTCAGAAATTCGGTAAAGCCGTAATGGGCATAGATCGCTTTGTTCGTCTCCTCGTCCGACTCCACGCCGAGCGTCGCTCTTTTGTATCCCTTTTGCCGCAAATCGGCCAGCATAAAACGAAACAGTTTTGAAAAATAGCCCTTCCCATGAAACTGCCCGACCGTTCGGAACGCGGACAGGTAAACGGTATGTGCGTCTACCAGTCCGTCGCTGTTCTGCACAATCTCCGGACAGAGCATCGCCGTCGCTTCACAAATGATCGTTCCATTCAGGATCCCATAGTAAGGGATACTGCGGCCAAGTTTAAAGTTTTCGATGTTCCTCTCTTTCCAAACGATCCAGTTTTCTCTGTCGGCACCGCTGTGCGCGATCTCGTACGCCCACTTCGCGTTCATTTCTTCCAAAGACGCTATCTTGCACAGATACCTCCCGACCGATTTTTCGTATCGGTAAACCTTAAAATCACGTCTCTCATTGGTGACATGGATAAGGAGCGGACGCATCTCAATAAAACGATAGCCGCACCGTTCCAAAACAAGTTGTGATTTTACATTTTCCGTATCGACCGTACCGATCAGATGAGAAATGGGAAGGCGTGAAAGCGCCCATTCGGTCATCGCTCCCGCTGCCTCAGCTGCGTATCCTTGCCCACGGTATTCGGGCAGCAAATGATAGAAAATTTCCGGCTCGTGCAGGTCGTCATGGTCACCCACGCCCACCGTCCCGACAAATTTTTCGGTCGCTTTTTCAAAAATACCGAAGGATAACAGGCCGTGTGTTATATCCATCGCCGCATATTGCGAAAGGATCCAACGCAGGAATCCCTTTCCGCTCCCGAAAGCAGATTTCTGCGCACCGTTCAATGTCCGTTCAAACTCCGGATAGTCCGCTTCACACAAATCTCGGATCGTCAGCCGTTCGGTGATCAGTTTCATCATGCGTCTCCATCATTTTTTAAATTCTGTTTTTTGATCTGCTTGCTTTTTTATGAAAGGCCTGAAACATCACAAATGTAAGAACGCCGAACACAATACTGAAGCAGGTACCTACACCAATACCGACGTAGTTCTCCAGCACTTTGCAGAAAACCACGCTGAAAAGGATGCTCATGGGTATTCCTACGCTTAATCCAACGCTTGCAGCAGAACCTCGTTTCATCGCCGCTTAACTTCACTTTCCTACGACTTTGTTTCAGGAAAAACAATTTCTCTGTCATGGTGTTAAATTGCTCATCGGTCAAACTGTCTCTTGTGGACAGTTTTGGTATGTTGAGAGAATACGGGACGCCGCCCGTCATAATGATTTGTCTGTATAAGGTATCAATCAGAACCGAAACGGGCATTCCGATTTTGTCAAAGAGTGCCTTCGTCTGCCGTTTAATTTCCGTAAATATTTCGTCTCTGTTCATCGTATCCTTTCGGAAAGTTTATCGCCGTGCAAGCAGCGTGTAGGTGTTTTCCCATTTTTTCATGATCTGAACACCTGAAAAGCCTGCTTTTTTTAGAACCTCAATCTCATGCTCCACCGTCAAGGGAGTGTCGTAATGATAATGTTCCTTTTGTTCAAGTTTCTGTTCGCTTATCAATCTTTCCAATTCAGAGAAATAGAAACGCTCCGCTGCTTCAGATTCCGCAAAGTAATCCGTCAACACAAAATAACCGTTTTGGGTCAGCGCTGCACAGATTTTCTCATACAGTTTCAACTTTTCTGCGGCAGTGAAATGGTGGAGCGATTCTACCGAAACGACTGCGTCGTAATCATTTTCTCCAAGAGGCACATCAAAGTATGAGGCGTTTATCAGTTTTATTTCTTTATCTTCAAACTTTTCTCTGAGCGCACTCAGCATTTCTGCGGATAAATCTATTCCAACAACCGATGCTGCTCTGTTCAAAGCAAAATAGTATTCCAGTTCCAGACCTGTTCCGCAACCTAAGTCGAGCACTTTTGCGCCCTGCTCCATCGGGAGCAGAGTTGCTGTGTACGGGTAAAACTCTCTTGCGCCCTCGATTTCCGAAAGCATATGTTCATCGTATCTATTGAGACGGCTGGCAAAAAAATCACTCATTCTTTCAAGTTTCAACTCGATATTCCTTTCATCACAATCATCCTGGCACATTTGCTTGCGTGGTTGCCGAATCCCGTTCGTTTTATTTTCATTTCAGTTTCATTTCACCAAATGCATCAACTATCCCAGCAACAAAATTCCATTGCCGTTTCATGTAACCATGCAAGGGCTTTGCTTTTTCCTTGTAGTCTGAATACACCATTTCCAAATCATCAAAATGCCGCATAATTGCTTGCGCTGCACGATACCCGCTTTCCATTCCCGCAGAAATTCCCTCACCCATGGGATTCAAAAATCCGGCGATCTCACCTGCAAATAATACCCGTCCAACGCCGTAATCTATTTTGCAGCCGGGAAGAATGTGCGGCATAAGCCACCTGTCGGTTTTCATCTGCTTTTCAATATGAAGGCTATGGCGTTCTCTCATATAGGCAATAAATTTTTGGTAGTAGTGATCTATTTTACTTGGTTCTTTCACCGATACACCCAGCACCAAATGACCGTCTTTTACATGAAACCATGCGTCATACTCTGATAAATTCGGCTGTAAATAGGCATAGAAAAAATTATAATCTAAATCAATATTCCCCCTATTATACGTTTGAAATGTTGTTATGTACTTTGGGGCATTGTTCAGCAGTTTTCTCTTGAATGCTCCAACAACGCCTTCGCAATCAAGGACGAATCTTGCCTGCTCGGTGTAAACACTTTTTCCCTTGAACGTCACCGTGACGGTATCGTTTTCCTCTTTGCAGTATAGCGCTGCCGTTTCGTCTCGAAGTTCTGCGCCGGACTGCTCTGCCTTTCTTGTCAGCCATTCATCAAAGGAACTGCGCCAAACATTTAGTCCAGGCTGCTCAAACCGATACTCTTTTCCTTGATCGTTTGTGAAAATCATTCCCCGGCTTTCGACAGGAGTGCAGGTAACACAGGACGGAACCGACTCGCCGAAGTGCTGTTCCACCAAATTCAGCGTCTTTTGGATAAGTTGTCCCGAACAGGATTTAT
>CANQNM010000127.1 GCA_947625265.1 uncultured Clostridia bacterium | reverse complement strand
CTGAAGGTTAATGTGTTTGAGCACCTGCTTTCCGGCCTCATAGCCGAAACTTACGTCTTCAAGGACGATTTGTCCTTGAATTTCGGCGTCCGGTGCGCCGATTGTTCCGGTGAGAACATTCTCATCCTCCATAACGTCAAAGATTTTAGAAAGCGAAGTTGTGGCACGCATGATTCGCCGCGGAATGAACGCCATAGTGCGCAGCGGAACGTAGATCATGGAGGCGTAGGCGGTGAGTTTTGTCATTTCTCCCAAAGTCATTTCGCCGCCTAAAATTTTGTTTCCGACGAAAAACAGTATGAAAAACTCTCCCATGCAAAGAAAGAAATTGATCATCGGAGAAAAAACGGCCCAGAAAATTTCATTGTGTTTTTGAATTCCTTTTACGGCCGCTATGGATCCGTCATAGTGTTCCATCTCATATTTTTCTCTCCCATAAGCCTTTACCACACGGATTCCCGAAAAGATGTCGTGCAGAATCGAATCCGCTTTGGAATTCACCAGCCATTGCGTGTGGTACATACGGTTGATTTTCTGTCGAAATGCCTTATAAATAAAGGTGCAGGGAACCGCTGGGACAAAAATGAGCAAAAACAGACAGGTATGTTTTTGAATGTCGTAGTATATAAGGATGGAGCCGATGGCCATGATGGAAAAGATTTTTTCAAGAATGTCTCCCAGATCGGAAACAAGGAAATTTTTGATCACAGCAGTGTCGCTGCTGACGCGCTGCATCAGTTCTCCCACGGTTCTGTGATGTATGCGTGAAAGAGAGAGCTGCATGATTTTATCGAAAACCGAGTTGCGCAGAGTGAGAATGGCCTTGCAACCGATACGCGCCGATAGAATGCTGCGCAGGGCCGACAGGAATCTGGAGGAAACGGTGCATAGAAGCATCGCGCTTACCACCGCAAGGTAGGGCGCGATCATGGAGGTGCTCGCGTCGGACCTTTTTAAATATCCGTCCACCATTTTTTCGGAGAGAAGAGGGGAGATCAATCCCACAAGAGAAATGGCGAGAAATATAAAGAGCGAAAGAAGAAGCTGCGGAATCAGCGGTTTTACCATGGACAGCAGCCACAGCATTTTTCTTTTCTTGTCCCCGCAATACAGGCAGTTTCGACTGCCCGGACGATAGGGCCTTCCGCATTTTGGACAGGTTTGATCGTTGATCGCTGCGGGAGGTGTATATACTCCTTCCTCTATGTAACGGTTTAGAGCCTGCACGTAGGCGCCAAAACGCTCTTTATGTTTTAAATCTCCTGTTGCAACCGTAAAACGATGTTCGTTTTTGCGCAAGACGATGCGTGCGCTTGCTCCGTCCGCGACAAGAATGGCGTCGTCCATTTTTTCAAGCGGGTAGGTCGAGATTTTCCTGCCCTCTTCATAGATGACAATTTCTTTTTCAAAAAGTGCGGCGATTCCCTGTATTCTTGTGAAACCGTTTTCCGACGCTCTGTAGTTGTAGGAAATTCTTTGAAAACAGACGCGTTCTTTGACTTCCGGATCCCATTCTTCCAAAAGATCTTTTACGGTTTTGGGTGTGATTTTCTTTTTGAACATTCAATCACTCCTTTCGTGGCGGTTGGTTACCAGAGGTAGAGATCGATTTTTTTACGGCTCCTCTTATCCAGTGCGTTTACATCCGGAATCTGAAAACGGTTGCCGTCGGCATCCGTGATGATCATACGTTCGTCCGGACGGATGATGGATTTGTAGGTATCTCTTACCGAGAATTCAATGATTCCCCCGTCGGTTTCCACTTTCCAATAGGAAAAACCAAACCGGTCGGTGATCTTTAGAATTCTCCTTATGAGCGGCATGAAATAACGGCGGGCAAGTTCTTTTCTCAGAATGTCTTTTTCGCTCTCTCTGCGTTGGGACAGCGAACGGATAAATCCTTGATCTTTTCCGTCTTCATCTGCAAGCACAATGAATTCCTCAGGCTTTTCAAAGGGAAAGGCTCTTTTTACTTCTACTGTGCCCACTCTTGTTCTCAAACCGTTTTCAAGGAGAATCAGAACGGGAAAATCTCCTTCAAGAAGAATTTCGGAATTTTCGGGAGTCAGCAAACGTATATCTGCAATTTCAAAGATTGTCTGCATATTCTGAACGCTCCTTTCTCAGTTTTCGGTGATTCCGATGTTTTTGAGTGCTTCCAATTGGAGTTTGTAGAGGTTGAAATACAGTCCTTTGTCCCGAATTAGTTTTTCGGGCGTTCCTTTTTCCACGAGTCTCTTTTTGTCTATAACGATGAGTTCGTCGGCATCCTTCAAAGTGGAAAGGCGATGAGCGATGATCAGAGTCGTTCTTCCCCTGGAAAGGGCTGTGATGGAGTTTTGTATGATTTGTTCCGTGCGGGTATCCATTGCGGCGGTGGCTTCGTCAAGAATCAGGATCTTTGGATTCTTCAGAATGGCGCGGGCGATAGAGAGTCGCTGGCGTTCTCCCCCCGAAAGATCGGCGTTTCCCTGTCCGATCATCGTGTGGTATCCATCGCGCAATTTCATGATGAATTCATGTGCGCCGGAAGCGGCACAGGCTTCAAATACCTCATCGAGAGAGGCCTCCGGACGGGCATATCGCACGTTTTCAAGAATACTTCCTGAAAAAAGATAGGTGTCCTGTGAAACAATGGCGACATTTCTTCTCAGATATTCAAAACTCAGATCTTTGAGGTCAATGCCGTCGATGAGAATTCTTCCATCAGTGGGGTCATACAAACGGATAAGGAGATTGGCAAGGGTCGTTTTACCGGCACCGGTTTTTCCCACAATACCTAGTGTTTTACCCGCTTCAAGTTCAAAGGAAATGTGTTCAAGAACCGGAGAACCAGGCTGATATTCAAAACTTACGTCCTCAAAACATACCTTCCCTTCCATTTTTTCCGGTGTTATGGGATGTTCTCTTTCAAGAACTTCGGCCTTGGCGTCCATGATTTCAATAAGTCGCCCCATGGCGTTCATGCTGTCGGAAGCGGAAGATACCATGTCCACAAGAGAGAAGAGCGGGGAATAGATCATGGAAACATAGGTGATAAAGGTGGCGAGCGTTCCGTATGTCAGGACGGCGCGTTCACCGATCAGCGCGGGATTGGTGTAGTGCGTGAGGATCATCACACCGCCCAACGCCCAAACCAGGATGTTGCCCAGCTGCAGCAGCAATCCGACGGAGGGGAATGCTTTTGCGCTATATACCGACGCGTTCAAGTCGGCTTTTGCCACTTCAAAACTTTTTGTTGAAAAACGTTTTCTTTCGTTTTCCTCTCCTGAAAAAGCCTTTACGACCCGCACGCCGCCCAAAATATCGGAGAGCGCGGAATTCATAGAACGGCTTCTGCCAAAGCGTCTATTGTGCAGTTTGTTCATCTTTTTGAAAATGAACCGTATGGAAACAATAGACGCAGGAACAAGGAATACTGCGGCTATACATAAGGGAGGGCTGAGCAGAAACATGATCACGGCCGCGGCGATGACCTGTACCAAATTGACGGCAAAATAGGGAAGACAGTCGCAGAAAAACCAATAAATCGTTTGGGAGTCTGAATTGACCTGCGTCATCAGTCCGCCAGTCTTGCGGGAGGTGAAGAAATTCACCGACAGACGGTTAATGGAGGAAAAAATGATCTTTCGCAGGTCGTAAACCATATCGGCCGCAATTACGGAAGTAAGTCCCATATGTAAGGCGCTGACCAACTGTGTGAGAATTCTAGTAAAAACGATGATGAATATGACAAGAAAAATCCTGCCATAGTATGCGCCCGCTTGGTCTAAGACTTCATCATAGAAAAAGCCAGCTGAAAAATAGGGAGCGACGATGGAAAGCGCGCCCGAAAGGACAAGGAGCAGTACCACGAGCGCCAGTTTTAGGCGGTAATTTCGAAAAAGCGCGGCAGTTCTTTTGATTACTCCCGTCGGTTTGCGACAGTGCAGACAGAGTTTGCTTTCGGGATCCGCGTAGCGCAGACCGCATTTGGGGCAGTAGAGTTCTTTTTTTACGGCCTTTTCACCGGTGCGCACTTTAAAAGAACCGCTTCCTGTCAGTTCCTCAAGGTAGGAACAGAAACATAGACAGTTTTCCCGAAAGGAGAGAGAAAGATTGGCGATACAGACTTTTTTCTCCAGTTGCTTCCCGATGATTCGACAGGTCGATGCGAGTTCATCGACGGAAAAAGAGGAGAATTCAGACAAGCCCCATTCTTTGAAATCGGTTTCACAGAAAATTCTGAAGTTTTTTCCCGTCTTTCTTACTCCGCGTGCGGAAGACCGGTTGTTTTGTACGCCGTATACTCCGCAGATTCGGTAGAGCGATTTTTGGGTTGCAAGAAGAAAACATTCGCACGGTGCGCAGAAGACGTCCATGTCGGTCTTTACACAGAGCAAGATGTCTTGGGGATCGACGCCATGTAAACGGAGCGATGGAACAATCAATTCCGGCAAAACACCGGGAGCGGACGGATCAAAAATATAATTGCTCGGGATTTTCACGACTGTTTCACCTTCTTTCGAATTTCAACGGCAACAAAAAACAAAAAATAACAAATAACAAATAACAAATAACAAAAAATGCACACAGGCCAATTGTACTCAGTTTAAATCCTGTTGTCAAGCGATCGGGAAAAATTTTTCAAAAACCGACTGTAGTGTTACAATTGATATGAGACTGAAAGGAAAAAAGGTATAGAAAAAGTGATTGAGTTCTGATAGAATAGTTT
>CANQNM010000126.1 GCA_947625265.1 uncultured Clostridia bacterium | reverse complement strand
GAAAAGGCGCTGGAAAAAGCGGGAAGCGAGTTCAAAAACGACCCGGCAGGATTGATGTCTTATATGCTGGAAGTTGCAACCAAAACCCTCGAGGAAACACCCGAGATGCTTCCCGTGCTCAAAAGCGCCAATGTGGTGGACGCCGGAGGAAGCGGCTTTGTGGCCATTCTTCACGGCATGCGGGCGGCTCTGTACAACAGTTCCATTGCTTACAACGGTCCCATGCCCGTAAAAAAGGCGACAGCGGATTTTGCAAATGTCGAAACAGGCGATATTCTGTTCGCATATTGCACAGAATGTATTGTACAAAAAGATCCTGAACTCTGCACAGAGGAACGAATCAACAGTCTGCGTGAAACGCTCTCGGAAATGGGAGACAGCATGGTCTTTGCCCAAGACGAGGAAATCATAAAACTGCACATTCATACGAATGAACCGGGAATCGTACTTTCCCTCGCTCAGGTTTTCGGAGCACTTGTCACGGTGAAAGTCGAGAATATGCGTCGGCAACACACGGAAATGATCGAAAAAACGTCGGAAAAACCGACGAAAGAAATTCAGAACCCGGCAACAAAGACCCAAAACCCATCGTCAAGCGAACCGACGGTAAAAGACTACGGTTTCGTATCGGTGGCTGCGGGAGAAGGCGTGTGCGCGGCTTTTGAAGATATGGGATGTGACCGGGTAGTCGTAGGCGGTCAAACCATGAATCCCAGTTTATCCGACATCATCACGGCAGTAAGAGAAGTTTCTGCGAAAACGGTATTTGTGCTTCCCAACAACTCCAATGTTTACCTTGCCGCCATGCAGGCATCCAAGGAAATTTCGGACATTCAGGTGATTGTTTTGCCCACCAAAACCATTCCTCAGGGAATTTCGGCGCTCTTTGTGTTCGATGAGAATATTTTGCCGGAAGAAAACGAACAGGCAATGCTAGACGCAATTTCCCATGTCAAGAGTTATTCTCTGACCTATGCCGTCCACGACTCTACAGCTGATGGGATGGATATACATGCAGGTCAAAGTTTGGGATTGGCAGACGGAAAAGTCAAATTCTATGCGGACAGTGATGAGGATTGCCTGAAACAAATCCTTGCAGAACTGGAAGATGGCACGACCGTCACGATCTTTTACGGTGCGGATATCACCGAGGAAGAAGCTGAGAAAACCAAGAAATTGTTCGAGGGGGCGCTTCCCATGGCCGATATAACGCTGCTCTGCGGCGGTCAGCCTGTGTACAAATATATCATCTCCTGCGAATAGATCCTTAAAAGCGGTTTTACAGCCGTCCGCTGTAAACCCGCTTTTTGTTTCTATGAATATACCCTTTCGGAGCGCCGTAGAATTTGTAGGACTTTTACGCGTTTTTTACCCGTACTGCCTTTTGCAGAATTTGAACGGTTCCTGAAATTCCCCGGTTTTGCTGCATAGATGTCTCCCAAACCGCGCGTCGCGAAAAGAGCGTTTTTGACTGTGAAACCTACCTGTTCGTCTATTCCTGCTGCTATATGAAGAGTTACACTCTGCGACCGGAATATCTTCAACCTCAACTGAACCGAACGCACAAAAATCGCGACATGCGACCAAACTCCGATGCGTGGGACCCCAACTTCCACATATGGGACGCGCATCCCTGCCATACCGCTCCATGAGTTTCACGATGAAGGAGCCGACGGTAACGCCTTCGACAGTCCGGCAGGCAGACATCCTTTCCTGAACTGCAAACGAACACGACTGCTTCCCGAATACCGGGTACAGGCAGATCGTCAGGGACGCCGACGATTCGACATTCACAATAACTCAATGCGGAATGCTAAGAACCCATACACCCACTGCATAAAGTAAAAAAATCCGTCGATACGGCGAATTCCATGATTCAAAAAAGACGTGCCATCCAAACTGATGCAGAGAAAGCGATATGCTGCTGCAGAAAGAATTTTCCGTAAATCAGGCATGAACCTGCGAATTTTGCAGCAGTATAAACCGAAAACAAAGAACATGGACAAGGGTGTCAGTGCGCACTGTACTGTGCTACATACGCCCTCTTTCTGTCGCGCGGAGATCTTGCTGAAGTATTCTGAGGAGGAAAATGCATAACATGCCAAACCAACAAAATCAATACGGTAAAAATGCCGAGTCCCCCATACAGGTCGTGGCAGCGCTCATCAGAAAAGAGGACAGATTTATGATCTGTCGCCGTCCGCCGCACAAGAAAAGAGGACTCCTGTGGGAATTCGTTGGTGGAAAAGTGGAACAGGGAGAAATGCGCGAGGAGGCTCTTGCACGGGAATGCCGGGAGGAACTGGGCGTTGAGATTTCCGTTTGCAATCTCTTCATGGAAGTGGATCACAGATATCCCGATCTTTTTATCCATCTTTCCCTTTTCAACGCTCAAATTACACATGGAGAACCGCAAAAACTGGAGCATACCGACATCGCCTTCATCACCCCCGCCATGATCGATCACTATGAATTCTGCCCGGCGGACAAGGAGATTTTAGAAAGGATTCAAAAAGAATGGAAATGACCTGTTTGCAGAAACAGTTGTGCGCCATAGCGGACCCAAACTACCGCGAATTTCACAGCCGCTTGATTCCCACCGTTCCAAAAGAACGGATTCTCGGCGTTCGTACACCGATTTTGCGAAAATTCGCAAAACAATTTGGAAAAACCGAAGAGGCTGCAAAATTTCTGCGTTCCCTGCCCCACCATTTCTATGAGGAAAACAATCTCCACGCTTTTCTGATTGAAGATATCGGAGACTTCAAGAAAACACTGGAGGCTCTAGAAATCTTTCTTCCCTTCGTCGATAACTGGGCAACCTGCGATATGATGCGGCCGAAAATCCTGAAAAAGCACCTCGAAGAACTGTATCCCAAACTTCAACAGTTTCTTGCCTCTACAAGCCTTTATACGGTGCGCTTTTCCGTTGTGGAATTGATGAACGACTATTTGGATGAATACTTTTCTCCCGAACACCCCCGACGCATCATCACCGCCGACAACGGTTCCTACTATCTGTCCACCGTGACGGCTTGGTATTTCGCGACCGCTCTCGCCGTTCGGTATGAAGAGATTCTGCCCTATATCGAAGGGCGGCAACTGCTTCCTCAAACGCACAAAAGGACCGTTCAAAAGGCACTGGAAAGTTTCCGCATTCCAAAGGAACACAAGGAATACCTCAAGAGCCTTCGATAGTCCCCATTTGGTCAAAAAAGGTTCCAATTTTCGGTTCCCGTGAACGCATCCAGCGTTCACGGGAACCGTTTCTATACCGTGTTGACATTGAACTGCGGCGATTTACTCATGAGCGGAAATGTACTCCACCGTAAATTTCCCGTTTAGAAGATCCACAACCACCGTGGTGTCCGGCGCAATATCGTCCTCAATCATCCGGCGTGCAATAAGCGTTTCAATGTTTGACTGAATATATCGTTTTATGGGACGCGCTCCGTAGACAGGGTCATAAGATTCCTCAATGATCTTTTCCACAGCAGCGGGACGGACTTCCACTTTTACCCGGCGATCCTCCAGTCTTGTGGAGATTTCAGCGATTTTCAAAGCCACAATGCCCTTGATATCCTCTTTTGACAAAGGTTTGTAGAAAATAATCTCATCCAGACGGTTCAGAAATTCCGGTCTGAAACTGCGCTTCAGCAATTCTTGGACTCTTGCTCTGGCCGCTGCACCGATTTCTCCCTCCGGCGTGATTCCGTCAAGAATAATGTCGGAACCGAGATTTGAAGTCAGAATGAGCACAGTGTTCTTAAAATCCACCGTTTTGCCGTGGCTGTCCGTAATTCTACCGTCGTCGAGCACCTGTAAAAGCACGTTAAAAACATCCGGATGAGCCTTTTCCACTTCATCAAAAAGAACCACCGAATAGGGTTTCCGCCTTACCGCCTCGGTAAGTTGTCCCCCCTCGTCATATCCGACATATCCGGGAGGCGCTCCGATCAGACGCGACACCGAATATTTTTCCATATATTCGCTCATGTCGATCCGAACCATGCTTTTTTCATCGTCAAACAGCGCCTCATCCAAGGCCTTTGCAAGTTCCGTTTTTCCCACGCCCGTGGGACCAAGAAAGAGGAAGGAACCCACAGGACGCCGGGGATCCTTGATTCCCGCGCGAGAGCGCAGAATGGCGTCGCAAACTTTTTGCACAGCCTCGTCCTGCCCGATCACCCGTTTGTGCAAGAGTTCCTGCAAATGCAGAAGTTTGTTTCTCTCTCCCTCCATAAGTTTGGACACGGGTATACCCGTCCAACGGGAAACAATCCTGGCGATCTCATCGTCGGTCACCCGATCGCGTAAAAGAGTGTTCTTGCGCGTTTCGGCGTTTTTTTCCTCCTGTTCCAATTCCGCCGTGAGTTTCGGGAGTTTGCCGTATTTTAATTCGGCGGCCAAATTGAGATCGTATGCGTTTTGCGCTTTTTCGATCTGACTGTTGACAAGTTCAATCTCCGAACGGATTCTTTGTACCTTGCCGATGCTTTCTTTTTCGTTCTCCCATTTCGCCTTCATTTCACTGAATTTCTCATTCAGAACCGAAAGTTCATTTTTAATTTCTGAAAGATGGGCCATTGCGAGTTTATCGGTCTCCTTCTCCAAAGCCGCAGCCTCAATCTCAAGCTGCATAATCTTGTGAGAGATTTCATCCATTTCGGTGGGCATGGAATCCATTTCGGTTTTGATCAGCGCGCAGGCCTCGTCCACAAGGTCTATGGCTTTGTCAGGCAGAAAGCGGTCCTGAATGTACCGATCGGAAAGGGTTGCAGCGGCA
>CANQNM010000125.1 GCA_947625265.1 uncultured Clostridia bacterium | reverse complement strand
CGTAAAATCTATGTTTGCGGCACCGAGTCCCTGAAAAGCGAACTGCGCGCGCAGGGCTTGCAGGTGACGGACAGGTACGCCGAGGACATTTCCTGTCTGCTCTGCGGATTCGATACCGAACTGACGTTCAAAAAACTGGACGATTGCTGCAGACTGCTTACGACGCACAGCGATCTTGTATATCTCGCCACCAATCCGGATTGGGTGTGTCCGACGGCATACGGGTACGTTCCCGACTGCGGATCGGTGTGCGAAATGCTCCTGAAAGCCACCGGCAGAAAGCCGCTGGTTTTGGGAAAGCCCGAACCGCATATGGTGTACATGGCGTTGGAACAGACGGGGTATACAAAAAAAGAGAGTTTGCTCATCGGCGACCGTTTGTATACCGATATCGCCTGCGCTCTGCGCGCCGGAATCGACGGCGCCTTTGTGCTCAGCGGCGAGGGAAAAACCGAGGACATCGAGCGGACAGGCGTGAACCCAACCTATATCTATGAAAACATCGGGGAACTGGCCAAAGATCTATAGGGGCCGTGAATCCGCGGCCGGTCCCAAACAGCAGCCCGTCCGCGTCCGCGCCGTCGGATCTCGCGGTAACGCCTTATGCGAAAGGAACTGGTTTTGACAAATGATGACGCCCATGACCCCCAAAGAATTTCAAAAAATCTGCAAGACGGGCAAAGCGCAAGGAGGATACCTTTTCTTCGGAGAAGAAGACTATCTGAAAATCCGCTGCCTGTCACTTTTACGAACCTCCCTGTTCAAAGAAGAAGATCTCTTCAATCACGTGAAAATTTCAGCTCAAAGCGGGGACTGGTTTGAAGCGACGGCGGATCAGATTTTTTCGCTGCCTGTGTTCGCCGAAAAAAAATTGGTGGAACTGCACAGTCTCAACTGTCGGAAATTGGAAGGAGAAACGCTGGACCGGTTTGCAGAACTTCTGCGGGAGTTGCCGGAGCACAGCGAGTGCGTGTTTGTGCTGTACACCGCCCCCGAAGAGTTCGACCCGGGAAAACTTCCCAAAACTCCTTCAGCGGTATACAAAAAACTGAGCGCCGCGCTCACGCCCGTTCGGTTCTCCTATGAAACGCCGGCGGGGCTGAATGCCTGGATTTGCAGACATTTCGCGGCGCGGGGGCTCTCCTGCACCCCCGCGGTGGCGGCGCAGCTCCTGGATTTCGCATCGAAGGACATGTTCACCCTCTCCGCTGAGATCGAAAAACTGGCGGACTATACTCTGCAAAAGGGAGAAAACTCGGTAGATCCCGCCGACATCGAATACGTCTGCTGCGGAAGGAGCATCGACGGCGCTTTTGATTTCACCGACGCGCTCCTCAGGGGAAAGAGCGGGCAGGCCCTGAAATTGCTTTCGGCAATGGAAGCGCGCAGGGAGCGGCCGGAAAACATTCTCGGGGGAGTCGTAGACACCGTTTCCTGGATGTACGCTGTCAAGCGTCTCACGGAAGCAGGCGTGCGCCGGGAAGAAATTTCCGCCAAAACCGGACTGCATCCCTTCCGGGTGGAACGCTTTTGCGAGGCGGCGGCGGAAAAAAGCGGAGAACGGCTGGAAAAAGCGCTGGAACTGTTAACCGAAGCCGATCTGAAAATCAAATTCTCCTCGGTGGACAGTTATACGGTTTTGGATCGGCTGGTCATGCGGCTCTGCCGCCTGTAACAAACAGACATAACAAACAGACATATGAACACGGAAAAAAAAGAAAAACCCACCGTATGCTACCCTGTAGTGGTGGAGGGAAAGTACGACAAAGCGAAACTCTCATCGCTGTTCGAAGCGCAAATTCTTATCACCAACGGATTCGGCGTCTTCAAAGACCGTGAAAAAAGGGCGCTGTTTTTGCGTCTTGCGCAAAAATCGCCCATCATTGTTTTCACCGACAGCGACAGCGGCGGGATGCTGATCAGAAAATATTTCAAAAACCTTCTGCCCGCCGACCGACAGATTCATCTCTACGTTCCTCCGGTGAAGGGCAAGGAAAAGCGAAAATCCTCTCCGTCAAAGGAAGGACTTTTGGGCGTAGAGGGCAGCGACAGCGAGACGATCCGAAAACTTTTCGCTCCCTATGTAACACAGGAGGGCGTCAATATAGACACAAAAACAAAGGGACAGCCGCTTTCACGCAGGGAATTTTACGAGCGGGGGTACAGCGGCGAAGAGCACAGCGCTGAAAAAAGAAGACGGCTGTGTCAAAAATGCGCTCTGCCGGAAAATCTGTCCTCGGCGGCGCTCCTTGAGGCGCTCAATCTGCTCTACAGCAGGGAGGAACTGGAAAAACTCTTGTAGTTTACGCGCCGGTGACAACAGCCGGCACAAAAACGCCAAGACGAAAAATAGACCTGGAAACCACCGCCGCGCCATTGTTCCTTAGAAAGCCGTCGTCCCCTTCCCACGGACTCCCCGAACGGCGGCAAAGTCGGAAACGGAAAACTTGAATAAAGATAAAAATTGATACAAATTTCACAAAAAAAGAAGACGCCCTATTGATTTTCAAGACGGAATATTGTATAATCGGTGGGAAAACCAAACGGTTCGAGAATGAAGAAGGAGATACACGAAGATGAGCAATTGTGAATACGCAATGAGCAGCGATGTGCAGAGAATGTGTACGGTTGCCAAAGGTCCTGATCACGGTCCCGCTCCCCTGCCGGAGGAAGGCAAATGGGTGCAGGCAAAGCAGATCGGGGACATTTCAGGGTATACACACGGCATAGGCTGGTGCGCTCCGCAGCAGGGCGCGTGCAAACTGTCGCTGAATGTCAAGAACGGCGTAATCGAAGAGGCGTTGGTGGAAACCATCGGATGCTCCGGTATGACGCACTCTGCGGCTATGGCGGCGGAAATTCTGCCGGGCAAAACCATTCTGGAGGCGCTGAACACAGACCTGGTCTGCGACGCCATCAACACCGCGATGAGAGAACTGTTTTTGCAGATCGTTTACGGCAGAACGCAGTCGGCGTTCTCCGAGGGCGGACTGGTCATCGGCGCGGGCATGGAGGATCTGGGAAAAGGCGCGCGCTCCATGGTGGGCACCATGTACGGCACCAAACAAAAGGGCGTGAGATACCTGGAAATGACCGAGGGATATTGCACCAGAATGGCGCTGGACAAAAACGATCAGGTCATCGGATATGAATTCGTATCCCTTGGAAAAATGACCGATTTCATCAAAAAAGGCATGTCTCCCAACGAGGCATACGAAAAGTCCAAGGGTACATACGGACGCTTCTCGGAAGGCGTGAAGTATATCGACCCAAGAAAAGAATGATTGAGGAGGAAATGAGCAATGGCATTGTTTGAAGGCTATGAAAGAAGAGAAGCCAAGATCCTTGGCGTCCTGAAGGAATACGGCATTTCCTCAATTGAAGAATGCAAAGAGATTTGTGACAAAATGGGTATAGATCCCTATACGATTACGCAGGAAACCCAGCCCATCTGCTTTGAAAACGCAAAGTGGGCGTACACCGTCGGTTCTGCCATCGCCATCAAATCGGGCTGCAAAAAAGCGGCGGATGCGGCCGCCGCGATCGGTGTGGGGCTTCAGTCCTTCTGCATTCCCGGATCGGTCGCCGAAAACCGCAAAGTGGGGCTCGGTCACGGAAATCTGGGTAAAATGCTTCTGTCGGAAGAAACCGAGTGCTTCTGCTTCCTTGCGGGACACGAGTCTTTCGCCGCGGCGGAAGGCGCCATCAAAATCGCGCTGAACGCCAACAAAGTGCGCGTCAAGCCCCTGCGGGTGATTCTGAACGGTCTGGGCAAAGACGCGGCGTTCATCATTTCAAGGATCAACGGCTTCACCTATGTGAAAACCGAATTTGATCCCTACACCGAGACGGTGAAAATCGTAGAGGAAACTCCCTATTCGACCGGTCCCAGAGCGGCTGTGAGATGCTACGGTGCGGACAACGTTCCGGAAGGCGTGGCGATCATGAAGATGGAGAACGTTGGAGTTTCTATCACCGGAAACTCCACCAACCCCACAAGATTCCAGCATCCCGTGGCCGGAACCTATAAGAAATGGTGCGTGGAAAACGGCGTGAAGTATTTCTCGGTCGCCTCCGGCGGCGGCACCGGCAGAACGCTGCACCCCGACAACATGGCGGCTGGGCCTTCTTCCTACGGCATGACCGATACCATGGGCAGAATGCACTCCGACGCGCAGTTCGCCGGCTCCTCCTCAGTTCCCGCGCATGTGGAAATGATGGGCCTCATCGGCATGGGCAACAATCCCATGGTCGGCGCGACGGTGGCTTGCGCTGTGGCGGTTGAGGAAGCGTTCAAAAACGCCTGAAATAATCCTGAAATAATCCTGAAATAATCATGAATGTTCTTGGGGAAAACTTTTTGAAAAAAGTTTTCCCCAAACCCTTTTCAAAAACTTTTCAAAACCGAGTTTTAAAAAGAACCCCGATCTTTGGCGAGAACTCTCAAAATTTAAGGCGGCCGGAAAAAATCCGGCCGCCACAACTTGCAGACAAACCCGCGTTTCAGATGCGAAGAAAGCATCTGCCTCTTTTTTCAAAAGTTTTTGAAGGTTTTTAGGGGACTTTTTGGGAAAGTCCCCTAAATGGGGTGCGGGGCAAAGCCCCGCATAAGACGTTGTCTTCACTTTGAGGCGGCCGGAAAAATCCGGCCGCCATCGGTTTTGGGAAAGGTTTGCCAGACGCGGGAAAAGTGTGCCCGCATCTCTGCGCGTTATTGCCACCACATATCCGAAGGATTTTCAAAGATGATCACGTCCTTTAGGAACGCCACCGCCTTCTCCAATCCCTCCCTGGGAGACATGAGCGGATC
>CANQNM010000124.1 GCA_947625265.1 uncultured Clostridia bacterium | reverse complement strand
GTTCGTCCGCAATGATTATTTCAGGGTCGTTGATAAGGGCGCGGGCGATGGCAACACGCTGCTTTTGACCGCCAGACATCTGGGCGGGGAATTTGTCCAGCACGTCGGTAATATCCAGCATGGAAGCAAGAGCAGCGATGTCCGCCTCGGCCTGTCTGGTTGAAACGCCGTGGAGCGCCAGAGGCAGGGTGATGTTCTCCCTAGCCGTCAAATTGTCCAGTAGCTCAAATTCCTGAAAAAGGTAACCGATTTCCTTGCCTCGGTAGTCCGCAAGTGCGCCGCCACGAAAACTTGATAAATCTTTTCCATGTAGAATGATCTTTCCGGATGTAGGCTTCAGCACAGTGGCAATACAGTTGAGCAGCGTCGTTTTGCCGGAACCGCTGGCACCCATAATGCCTAAGAACTCGCCTTCCAGTACATGAAAGGTAATGCCTTTCAACGCCTCTGTTTTGTTGTCTCCGCTCCCGTAGACTTTGGTAAGGCTTTCCACCTGTAAGATTTCTTTTTGCATATTCATAAAAGGTTCCTCCTTCCTTTGCTACCAGTATAACAAAGGAGGTACGCTAATACCACTTACAGTTGTTGTAAGGTTTCCCACCGCAATATGCCGCCTTATTTTGTCTTAACCATATGATCAGAGACTTTTTTACTTACCTTTTCAGTGTTCGATTATTGACTTTTTCCTGCGTCCGTCTGGAGGCCTTTTTGCATGATTTTGAATGAGCCATACCCGACTCAATCGAATAACGCCATCTATCCGATTTTCATTGCATAATATCTGTATTCGCCGTTCTGAAATTCCCCATTTCTGAGCCGCTTCCTGCACTGTCATATATTCAAACATAGCAAGCCTCCCAAAAAGTATGTATATATTATACTCGGTTGAACGAATAATAGCAACCGATGAGATTTAAATTTTTTAGAAAAGAAAAGCGGCAGGATTTTCACACCCTGCCACCTGCCTGTTATGCGTAAATGATTTCTTTATTCACACTTTCCATTGCGCACACCTGTATGTTGTTGATCTGACCAACCCATTCTAAAGCATTGTCAGCCTTTAGTTGTTCTGTGATACCCTGCGACTGCTTCATCTGTTTATGAGCCTTTCAAAGCGTTCCTGCGCTTGACTGTCTATCTCCGCAAGATAAGCATTAAGCCTGCCGCTGGTCAGCAGCGTTGTGTAAGTCGCTTTGGTCGCTTTGCTATGCTCTTTCAGATAGCGTTTGTGCCGATGTCCCCATATCCCGATGGGCATTTCTTCTTTGGGCGGTAAGGTAAGGTCAGGAATAAGATATCCGTTTTCTTCGTGATAAGTTCCGCCCATTTGCTCAAATATTGTTTTCTTCATAATCTAATCCTCCGTAACCCTGACTTTGAATTTCTTGATTGGCGCATTTACGACTTTTACAAGGACGTCATCAACCGCATCGGTGTATCTGCCCTCCGCAATCAACTTGTTCCTCAGATTATTTAAACTCCTGATGATAATTCTCCGTTCATATTCGTCAATCGCTATGTAGTATTTTGGATTTCGCATATTGCTTGACCTCCTTCGCCTACATTGTAGCAAAGAGAATTTTTCTTTGCGAATATGTGATTTGAATTTCTGTATAAAGAAAACCAGCGTGGAAAGCATCTCTGCCTTTCACACTGGCTTTTGCCTTTGCAACGCCCATATAGTTGATGTTTGATTGTTGTTTTCAAATTCCTTCCTTATGTGGCGTTATCATTACGAAGCCTCTTCTTCTCGGTATCTCTTTTATTGATCCTTTGCATGTTTGTCAGAGCCCCAAACTTTTAAAATCCTTCCCAAAGTAAATTCCAACATATGTGGAATTTACTTTGGGAATTCACGGTTTTTTTGCTTGTCCGCCCACCTTTCCCCATACGCTCATACACCTTATGGACGATCAAAAAAATTCTGTTGCGGATTCTACCTGTAGGCGGATCGCAAAATATCGCAGAATCTGCCGCCTTTACGCTTTGATCACTAAAAGTTGAAAATTGGAACCTCGGGCGCGAAGTTTGTTCTTCGCGCCCGTCTGAAAAAACAAACGAATCTCCCGCTTCACATTGCAGTCAGCGCAGTCCAAATCTCCGATTCTCCTTCGAAAAAATGCTTCTATTTCGCTTTGGCCTTAAATAGCAATGCGGCAATAAACGCAAACAGCATGGAGGCGGCGATTCCCCCGGCCGTCGCCGTCAGTCCTCCGGTAAGCGCCCCCAGCAGTCCCTGCTCGTTCACCGCAGTTTTCACTCCCTCCGCCAAAGAACTTCCAAAACCGGTAAGCGGTACGGATGCGCCCGCCCCCGCAAATTCCTTTAGCGGTCCGTACAGACCGACGGCATGCAGAAATACCCCCAGAACCACGCATCCAACCAGAATTCTTGCCGGCGTCAACTTGGTCTTATCAATAAAAATTTGTGCAATGGCGCAGATTGCGCCTCCTATAAGAAATGCCCACAAATACTCCACAGCGATATATCCTTTCTACAAAATTTTCTTTTTCGCCATTGGTAAAATGTGAAAAATACAAATACGTTTTCCGTTGCCTTCCCGCATCGGTTTACACACGTTTGAGGTGTACGAGGTGCGCAATGGAAGGTATACAAAGTCCCTGCTTTACAGCGTCTGCAGACATAAGCGCCCCCGTTGCAAGAAACAGAACATCGTGCAGTTCTCCCGAAACCATTTTGGGCAAAATTTCACAAGAAAGTACTGAAGCGGCGCATCCGCAACCGGATCCTCCGGCGTGTACATCCTGTTTCTTCCGGTCAAAAATTTTTAGACCGCAATCAAAATGATTTTGGGATAAATCCAATCCTGTGCTTTTTCCCAGTTCCAGCAATATGGAACTTCCTTCATACCCCAGGTCTCCCGTCAGAATCATATCAAAATCCGTAGGTGCGGTATGACTTTCCGTAAAATAGGTCTGAAGCGTATCAAGGGCTGCGGGCGCCATGGCCGCCCCCATGTTGTTGGGGTCGTCAATGCCACAATCGGTGGTTTTTCCCACCACCACTTCCGATACCGTCACAGGGGCTGACGTCTCGCGCTCCAGAATAAACGCTCCGGCGCCTGTTACGGTCCATTGCGCCGTGGGCGGACGCTGTCCGCCATATTCCACAGGAGAGCGAAATTGACGTTCCGCCGAACAAAAATGTGAGGATGACACTACTGCCGCCTTTTGGAAATGTCCGCTGTCCAAAAGCAGCGCCGCAAGCAGCAATCCCTCGGCGCTGGTGGAGCACGCACCGAATATTCCAAGGAAGGGAGCGTCAAAATTCAGCAATCCGTACCCAGAACTTGCGCACTGATTGATCAGATCCCCTGCCAGCATCACACCCAATTCTTTTGGATCCATTTTTCGTTTATTCAAAGCAAAATTCAACGCCAGCGCCTGACTTTCAGCTTCGGATTGCTCCCATTTGTCCTTTCCAAATTGATCGCTCGTATCAATATAGTCAAATTTGTTCCCAATGGGCCCTTCTCCTTCCTTTTTTCCGCCAACCGCCGCGAAAGAGGTGAGGTAGACATCGTTTTTCATACGTTTGATTCTGTTTTCCATTTTTGCGACTGTTCCTTTCTGAATTTCGTGAATTATACGCGTATACACGGTTTATCGTACGTACTTCGGCGCTTTCGCAGAGACATCCACGCATATCTGTACCGTCCCTTCTCCCGTTTGTTTACGCGTTCACCAGCCATCGGCATATCCTTGCATGCTATCTGTGTACGCAAACTGCATCTCTACGTATCCGCACAACTTCACAGTTTTACATAACCCGTATTTACCGCTTATATGGTTCTCTCTCTACAGTTCAATTTTTTGTTTTTCCTTTCTTCTTAAATTCGATTCCATAAAATTCGTTTAACGGCACTGAAGCATACGGAGTTTTGGATTGCTCTGCGCCCAAGCGCGTTTTTCGTTCAACATTCGGTTTTTCTATCAGAACAGACCGACAATATAATAGATCACGCCGTAAATCACCGAGGCTAGTGTTCCATATAAAATAACGGGACCTGCCACGTTGAAAATTTTTGAACCTACCCCCAGAACCCATCCCTCAGATTTTGCGTCGATTGCAGGGGAGGTCATAGCGTTGGAAAAGCCTGTGATGGGTACAAGGGTTCCGGCACCCGCAATTTTGGCAATGTTATCGAAAACTCCAAGACCGGTAAGCAGCGCCGCACAAAACACCAGCGTGATCGACGTTAGAGTTCCGGAAGTCTTCACATCCGCTCCAAGAGTGCCGTAAAGATTGATGAGCGCCTGCCCGATCACACAAATTCCCCCTCCGAACAAATATGCCATCAGCATATCTTTGAGCAGCGGCGAGGAGGACGCGCGGCCCTCGGCAAACTTCTTATAGGTTTGTTTTTCCCTTCCTTTTTCTTTTCCTGTTTCTGTATTCATTTCTTGCCCTTTCTTTAAAGAAATCTTTCTTTAATTCCAGTATTTCACCAATTTATAAAAATATACCTTTAAACACAGAAGTAAAAATATTGTGCATTGTGCGGCAATCTTCAATATCACAAAAAAGAAGTTGCCGTAAATCACGGCAACTTCCAACGGTCCGACACTTCAAAACAGCGGCGAACAATATCCATTTATTTATTTTTTGACTCTTTTATCTTCAGATACTTCTTTCTTGTGGCCTCGCCGCCCCGCAAGTGGCGCTCTTTTTTATTCACCGAAAGCACTTCGGTCACCTTTTCATAAAGAACCGAGTTGATTTTTTCCAGTCTTTCCGTCACATCTTTATGTACCGTAGATTTGCTGATTCCAAATTTTTGCGCGGCTGCCCGTACCGTTGTTTTTTCTTCAATGATATA
>CANQNM010000123.1 GCA_947625265.1 uncultured Clostridia bacterium | reverse complement strand
AAAACTATTCTATCAGAACTCAACCACTTTTTCTATACCTTTTTTCCTTTCAGTCTCACATCAATTGTAACACTACACCCGCCAAATCTCTTCTGTCGGTTTTTTCTTGACTTTACGTCGGGAGTATGGTATACTGCCTGTGTGGGTTCGGCATGAAGGAGAAGACATCCCTTCTGCCGGACACACCGGGCTTTCAGTCGATGAAAAAATTGATAAAGAACATCGCAACGAAAGAAAAAGTTTTTACATAACACAAGAGAGCGAAGAATGAGCGTGTTTTTCATGAATTTCAGACGTCAGATCAAAGGCGCCTACAAATCGGTAAAAAGCAACTTCAGGGAGTATGTCTGCCTTTTTCTTGCGCTAATCATGGTAGGGGTTCTTTTCGGGACGATTACCATCGCCTTTCAAAATAACCGCCGCGTAGAGTACACTCTGATCAAAAACGAAGGGTACACTTATCACGCCCAATTGCTCGGGGTTACGCAGTCCGACGCGAACATCCTCGCCTCCGCTTATACTGACGGAGTCAATCAGGACTCAGTTTTTTTCGAGTACAAATTTGAGAACAACAAGTGCCTGCTGACTTTCAAAGGGGATATTCGAAAGGCGCGCGGATCCTTTATATCCACCGTACTTAGTCAAATGAACGCCGAGTACGATCGGGTAACGCTCTCCGTGACACCGCTTTACGACTATGAGATTTCCAAAGGATCGGATATTCCGCTCTTCCTCGCGCTGTTGATTTTGATGACGGTGATTTCCTTCCTTTTGCTGATGGCCCTTTTCAGAATACGCATCAACCACTTCAAATTCGCATATAGTATCTACATGGCGTTTGGTGGAGACTTCAAAAAACTTATGAGCAGCGCTTTCTATGAAATGCTCGTCATGGCCATCGGTTCTTTTCCCATTTCCGCCCTTCTTTCCTACGGAATCACGGCACTCATCTATCTTCCTTTCGGACAGCCTTATGGATTCTACCCTCTGCCGCTTGTCATTATGATCGTTTTCCCCCTTCTTGCGGCAACCCTCGCGCTGGTTCTTCCCATGCGAATTCTCTCCTCCGGCGCACCCGTCAAGCACATGAAGGCGCAGGACAACTCCAACCTTGTGGTTTCTCCCGGAAAATCGAGAAACTTTCTCAAAAAAAACATAGTCTACACCGAATTCTGGACACTGTGGCGTTTCCGCAAATATATCGCGGTTCTGTTGTTGTCCACCGTCTCTTTCGCCGTGCTTTTCAACATCGGATGCTACCTTGCAGATGTGTATACCGTGCGCGCACAAACAGTAAACGCCGATCTTACCCTATCTTTTTCAGACCACTCGGTTACCGAAGATTTTATAGAGTATTTCAACAACCGCGCCGACCACTATGACATTGATTCCTATGTTCTGGAAAAGGTAGCCGTAAATCCCTACGATTCGCTGGAAGAAAACTCTGAACTTCTGCCCCCTCACCTCACTATTCCCTCCTCCAAAGTTGTATCCGGGGGGTATACAGACCATCCGCTGAAAAACGGATACTCCTTTGCCACAGCACTGGAGATTCGTGCGTTTGACGGTGACGCGCTGGACTGCATGAAGAACGTATACAATTATACTTGGACAGGCGATCCTTCAACACTTCTGACCGACCCCACGGCAATCATCGTTTCCTCTTCCTTTGCCAACCACACGGGAAATACGCTCTCGGTGGGAGACGTGGTGTATATGCCGGTAGACGCCGTGGTTTTCCCTGTCGTATCCGATCCGGAATCTGAAATAAACGAAAACGTTCCGCCCATTTTGACTCCCGAGATGAAAATTCAGAGAACGCTATTTGTTTATCGCTCCTTCACGGTTGCCGCCGTTATTGAAAACTACTCCAGTTACTCCGATATGCTGGTGTATCTGCCCACATGTACCGCCGACGGCACGTCCAGTGCGTACGAAGAAGTAATGGGGAACGCACCCGATTATTCGGAAATGCGCGTCTACCTTTCCGATAAAGAAGATCTGACACAGGTATCCTCCTTTGTTCAATCCTATATCGACAGCATCGGCGGCGTATCCCTTAAACTGGACTACGGCGTTCTCAAAGACCGTGTCACCGAAGGACAGAATTACCGCGATCTGATTCTTGTCCTTTCCTGCCTGATTCTTGCTGTATCGCCGCTGGCCGGATTCTTTTCGCAGATCATCTTCTACAGAAAGAGGCAATTGGAGTTTGACGTGCTGCGTGCTGTAGGCGGGCAAGGCAAGGATGTTTTCAAAATTTTCTTTATTGACGGTCTAGTCATTTCGGTATTGTCTGGAGCCATATACGCGGGATGCTCGGTGGGCGCCATCCATTTGTTCTGCTCTGCCCTCAATTCCCCCTATATTCTTCCGATCATCAGCAATTCCACGAGAGCCAGTTCTTTTTCACCGGACATTCCGGTCATACCGTTCATTTTGGGACTGATTCTGACGGTGCTTTTTTCGGCGGGCCAAGCAGCTATTTGCCTGCGGCTGTGCAGAAAAAGAAGCAGCGACCATGTTGCGGTAGATTTTACATCGACGGAGGAACACTGAGCCGCATGGAAGATTTAAGACGGTGCGGTTGAGAAAACACGGAAGCAGAGCGTTTACCGAAACGGAAAAACGCCGCAAAAGGATCGAAGAGCCCGATTCGAGCAAAAATATCCGACCGAATGAAGAAACAATCCACAAGGAAGCACCGTTCAAACAAGCACCACTCGGATTCCGCAAGAAAGGAAGCCTTTGCCGGGCAAAGGCAGGGAAGATACACGATCATGGCGATTCTTGAAGCAAAAGACATCATAAAATTATATGTGCAGGCGGACACCAAACTCTACGCGGTAAACCGCGTGGACTTCTCGGCGGAGGACGGCGAATTTATTGCCATCATCGGTGCCTCCGGTTCGGGAAAAAGCACTCTGATGCAGATTCTTGCCGGGCTTGACCGACCCACCAGCGGAACAGTAAAAATCAGGGGAAACACGCTCACATCAATGAAAGCGGACGAACTCAGCCGTTTCAGGGGAAGGTTCATCGGTTTCGTTTTTCAGAAACATAATCTCATCCCCCAATTCACGGCGCTTGAAAACATTCTTGTACCCACCGTGATGTGCAACATCGAGGAATTTCGTTATGAGGAACACCTGAAAAAACTGATTGATGTGTTAAAGTTGGGCGACAGGCTCCATCACCTGCCCTCCGAACTTTCCGGCGGGCAACAGCAGCGCGTTGCCATCGCGCGGGCACTGATCAACCGTCCGCAGGTTCTTTTTGCAGACGAACCTACGGGAAACCTAGACCGGGAAAATGCGGACGAAGTTTTGGATCTCCTTTTGAAAACAAGAAAAACCATCGGTCAAACGATCATCATGGTCACACACGATATCAGCATCGCCGAAAAAGCGGATAAAATCTACCGCATGGAGGATGGCAAACTTTATCTCTTCAGAGACGCCGACGGAAAATATCGCCGAAATTCCTATGAACGGGCGGCGGAAATGTCCGAAATCATTTCCGGAAAAGAAAACTCTAAAACTGAAAAATAGTCTTTCTTTCCGAAGGATAAACCGTATTCAATATGAAAAGGAGAATGTCTATGAAATCATTTACCCTTGTAACCGATTCCGCATGCGATCTTCCCATAGAATTGTTGAGAGAATTGGATATTCCGCTGCTTCCTCTTGAGTTTTTCTTCGGAGAAAAGCAATACTTTGACACCAAGGACGAGAAAAACAGCATGTCATACACTGATTTCTACAACCGTATGAGAGCAGGAGAGACGCCTACAACATGCGCCGTTCCCATTGGGCGCATCGAGGAGTTTTTGGAAAATCAGGCCGCTGCCGACAAGGATGTTCTGTACATCGCCTTCTCGTCAGGTCTAAGCACCACCTGCAATTCCGGTATGATCGCTGCGGCAAACGTGAGACAGAAATATCCCGACAGAAAAATTTTCGTAGTAGACAGTCTGTGCGCATCCTTGGGTCAGGGACTTCTGGTATATCTTTGCGCGCAGAAGGCGAATGAGGGCGCTTCCATTGAGGAAGTGCACGACTATGCAGAGGGAATCAAGTTAAATATCTGCCACTTCTTTACAGTAGACGACCTAAAGTACCTGAAAAGAGGGGGCAGAGTTAGCGCAACCACGGCACTCGTTGGAGGAATTCTCAACATCAAACCGCTCCTGCACGTGGACAATGAAGGGCATCTGATCAAGTTGGATAAAGCAAAAGGAAGAAAATCTTCCATTTCTTCCATTGCAGCCTATTTCAAGGGAAACGATTTGCCCGAAAGCAGAAAAGTGGCGTTCATTTGCCATGGAGACTGTATGGAAGATGCAACAATGCTCTCCAACATTCTTAAAAACGACTACGGCTTTGAAAAAGTGATCATCGGATACGCCGGTCCGGTTATAGGAGCGCACGCCGGTCCCGGAGTGCTTGCGGCATTCTTTGTGGGAGGTAAACGTTGATGGCAGGAATCGACGGCAAGATGTACAGCAATATGGTGATCTCAGCTGCCAATGCACTTGAGAACCAGAAAGAGGACATCAACAATCTGAATGTTTTCCCCGTTCCAGACGGCGACACCGGTTCCAACATGAGTATGACCATCGGTGTGGTGCGTGAAAAAGCGGAAAACCTTCCCGACAAACTATCCGACTGCGCTGCGCAAATCTCCAGAATGATGCTCATGGCCGCCAGAGGAAATTCAGGAGTTATACTCTCCCTCTTTTTCAAGGGCATGGCAAAAGCTCTGGATGAATGCGACGAGGCGGATTCAGTCAGCCTTGCAAAAGCCTTTAAAAGCGGAGTTGAGAGCGCGTACGGCGCGGTCATGAAACCAGAAGAAGGAACAATTCTCACCGTCATGAGGGTTTCCG
>CANQNM010000122.1 GCA_947625265.1 uncultured Clostridia bacterium | reverse complement strand
TGTTTCCCGACAAGGGTCAATCCTATCTCTCCTGCAACATGGATTTTGGAACAGCAGAACGGACTCTGAGCACGCTAAAACCTGCGGCACTGTACGTCACTTCCCCCGACTATTTGGGAAATCGCGTGCCGATTGACCGACTTTCCGAAATCTGCCATAAACAGGGTGCGCTCCTTCTGGTAGACAACGCCCACGGCGCTTACCTACGATTCCTAAAAAATCCCAGCCATCCCATGGATCTGGGTGCCGATATGTGCTGTGATTCGGCGCACAAAACACTGCCTGTGCTCACGGGCGGCGCATATCTGCATATTTCTCCCGGCCTTTCCCCATTCTTTTCCGAAAACGCCAAACAGGCTCTTGCGCTTTTCGGTTCCACCAGCCCATCCTACCTCATTCTGCAATCCCTGGACGCCGCTAACCGGCTGATGGATCAGATATCTTATAGGGAAGATATTCAGTCCTTTGCAAACGATGTTGAGACATTGCGCGAGCGTCTTTGCACCGGAGGCTTTTCGTTTACGGGAGACGAACCGCTGAAACTGACGCTATGCACAAAATCTTACGGCTACCGTGGAGAAGATTTCGCGATGCTTTTGCGCCAACGGCGCATAGAATGCGAATTTGCCGACCCTGACTTTGTGGTGTTGATGCTCACACCTCAGATCGGTAAAAAGGGATTGGAAAAACTGGAGCAGACCCTTCACGCAATTCCCCGCCTTCCACCGTTGAAAGATCTCCCTCCTCCTTTTATCTGTCCCCAACAGGTCTGTTCCCTGCGGGACGCACTTCTGTCCCCGTTTGAAGAAATTCCCGCCAAAGAGAGTCTGAACCGAATCCTGGCAAACGCTACCGTGGGTTGTCCCCCCGCAGTTCCCATCGCCGTATGCGGAGAACGTATCAACGAATCTTGCCTTCGTGCCTTCTCCTACTACAACATTGGATGCTGTACCGTTCTGAAGGAATGACTCCCTCGCTCCTGAATGGTCTTGGCCGATTGCAGACATTTTTCCAAAATCTCTCGCATAAATCTGTGCTGTAAGAAAACTAAAGGATTTTGAATCTATGGAAATCGTTGAAATACTGCTTTTTTCCCTTGGGCTGTCCATGGACGCTTTTGCCGTCGCGGTATGCAAAGGACTTTCGGTGACACGCCTCCAAAAAAAACATTACCTGATCATCGGCGCCTGGTTCGGCGGGTTTCAGGCACTCATGCCGCTCTTCGGCTACTTTTTAGGAGCGTCCTTTGAAAAATATATCACCGCGGTGGATCATTGGGTCGCCTTCATCCTTCTTTTTCTAATCGGCGGCAACATGCTCAGAGAGGCGTTTGCCAAAAAACAGGAGGAATTAAACAGTTCTTTCGGATTTAAAACCATGCTCTTTATGGCCGTTGCGACAAGCATCGACGCCCTCGCCATCGGAATCACTTTCGCCCTTGCCGACATGAAAACACATATTGCGCTGATCGTCCTCATCATCGGTTCAGTCGCCTTCGCCCTTTCGGCGCTGGGGTTAAAAATCGGCAATGCTTTCGGAGCGAAATACAAATCTAAAGCGGAATGTGCCGGCGGTATCATCCTGATACTCCTCGGTCTGAAAATTCTCCTTGAAGGGCTGGGCATTCTGAATTTTTAAATACCTTATACAGGAGAAATGGCCAATGCAAGCGCATACCAACCCCTTATTCAAAAAACCAAAAAAATTATTTTCCTTCGAGGCAACTCTATTCTGAAAAACGTCGGGCAAGGAAAGATTTCAAGAAAGAGCGCACCGTCATCGGACGATGCGCTCTTTCTTGTTTTCAAAACTTACGTACAGGTTCCTGCTTGCAAATACCAAACGCCAAAAGACAAACAGAAAACTGCATTACAATTCAAATTTCAATCTCACCGTTGGCGGGAGATCGGCCTCCCGTACAGAATCCCAGATGCATTTGTATTCCTAACCAAGTAATCTGGTCTTCCATGCCAAACAAGGCAAAGCATGCTCCTTGCCTTCGTCCACAAACTCCGCATTCGTCGCCCTGTCAATTCATCGCGCATTTCTAAATCCCAATCACGGATTTTCCAAATCTCACGATTTACTTTCCTTCTGAGAACGATCGCTTTTTCGACTGTCTGCCGACAACGCGAGTCATCTTTTTCATGCGGGTTACATGTAACAGATCAATCTTCATCTACCGGGTGTTTTCCGTAACCTGCCCACCCAACCTGACCGTCCGCATATCCAATCTGTCCATCCATCTCCAGAACACACCATTGATGCGTCCACTGGTTTTCATTCTTGTGCGTCCATTCGTATCCCATGCACTCCAAAACCAATCCCAGCGCACGTGTAGCACCCGCACAGGAATACTCACCTTTCACAAAAACGCCATACGGCTGTCTATAATCCTTTCCTTCCGTGGTATACACACATCTGGAACAGTATTCGGAAACGATTTCAGCCGCTTTTGAAACCCGTTCAAGATCGGTGGCGTCTTTGGAAACAGACGCATCAATTCTTTCGGCAATCTCCTCGGCAACCTTTCTCGCCATCGCCGCCTTTTCAGCGTCGGTCGGCACATATACGGGAATCTCCCTTTTTTCTATTTGACCGCAAACCGCACACTGTCTCGTCTGCTCGCCCGCTTCAAAAATTGTCGCTTCCTTCACAGTCGTCCAATCTTTCCAACGGTGTCCACACTCGGGAACCGTTTGTTTTTCGACGCTTTCGCAGAGAGGACAAACGCGCATGCGTTCTCCCTTTGTCACACACCCTGCCGGCGTCACCGTCTGCCATGCGCCATAGGTATGCCGGCAAAATTCCGGATTCCACAGCCCGCAATTGTAGCAAACATCGTTCACGTAGACATGGCTATCCTTTGGAATTTGCAGCTGTTCTTCAAAGATCTTTCCGCAATATGCACAGTGACTTCCATCAGTAAGTCCAAACTCTCTGCAAGTGGAATAAAATCCCTTGTCCACAACTTTTTTGTGCAGACAACCGACGCTGAAAACATTCAGAATGTGGCTCACATCTGCAATGTTTGTTCTCCCGTCACCGTTAATATCGAGGTTTGCATCGGGTAAAGCAATAGAACCCGAAAGGGCGTTGAGAAAAACCGTCACATCGGAAATCGCCCATTCTCCGTTTCCGTCAACATCTATCTGCTCAAAGGAAAGGTAATCCGAAGACGAGATGGCGCGCACAGCGGCGTCACACGGGTTCAACACGCGTCCATGCCGGCAACTCTTTTCGCCATTTGCCGTCACGGTTTTTTCTTCACCGGGCAACTCAAAGGAATTTTCATAGGTCAAACCGTTTGCTGCAAAAATTGAAAAAGACCCAAATACCATGAGAAACATCAAAAAAAACGATACCTTTTTCAAAATATTTTCTCCTTACCTTAAAACATACAGGTATAGAATCTTAAATATATCTTACAGTAAAGTCCCCCATGAAACGGTTTTTCATTGCAAGGTCAGGTTAAATAGTTTTTGAGCATTCTCCGAAAAAATTTTGCGGTTTTCTTCCTCCGTCAAACCAATTTTCAAAAAGAGTTCGATCTCCTTCTTTGGCGACCACATGGGGTAATCCGTTCCGAAGAGCACTCGATTTGCACCATAGGAGCGGATAATTTTCTTTGCCGTTTCACTTGAAAGATACGGCAAACTTGAAGAGCAATCCACATAGAGGTTGGGTTGTCCGGCAAGTTGTTCGCACGCCTCCTCCCATATTGACCAACCGCCAAAATGTGCGCCGATCACAGTAAGTCCCCTGTAGATTTTCAAAATCGGCAGGAGTCTGTTTGGATTGGAATAGTCATAACGTTTGTCCCCGGCGTGCAGCAACAGCGTGAGTCCCTGCTTTTCACAGAGTTCGTAAATCTTCAAACACCGGTAGTCATCGATCCTGAATTTCTGAATATCGGGATGCAACTTCACACCCTTCAAATTCAGTTCGCGCAAATGCGATATATCCCCTTCCAGGTCCTCGCTTTCAGGGTGCATCGTTCCCAATCCCAAAAGCCTGCCGCCGCTGTCTGCAACCTCTTTCGCGATAAATTCATTGATGCTGCGCACCTGTTTAGGGCTGGTTGCAACCGACTGTACAATGGACATGTCAACACCCGCCTTTTCGTTTTCGACGAAAAGATCTGACACCGTTCCTTTGCACGCAAAAGGTTCATCATAAAATGTAGATGTTCCCAATACCGCCCTCTCGGCGATCTTGTCCGGATATATATGACAGTGGGCATCAATCACCCTGAATTTTCCGTTTAAAATCATAGCCGCATACCTATAGATTTTGTTTTATCCGCTTTTTTCGGTCTATTCTTGCCTACTTTGTACGGAGTGATCAAAAATATTTCTTTCGTCCTTGTGAATTGCGTCTTTCAGCGCCTGAAAAGTGGTGTCGCTGATGTAATGTTCGATTTTACAGGCATCTGCCGTGGCCACATCCTCCGGTACACCGAGAGAAATAAAAACCGCGGTCAGCAGCGTGTGACGTTCATAAGTTCTTTCGGCAACCATCCGACCCTTTTCGGTCAGCGTAAGATATCCCTCTTTATCGGTCGAAAGATATCCGCCCCTTTTCAGAATGCCAACCGCTCGGCTCACACTCGGCTTGGAGTATCCCATTTTTTCGCATACATCCACAGAACGGACAAATCCCTTCTCTTGGATCAAAAGATATATGCTTTCAAGGTACATCTCACCGGATTCCTGCAATGTCATTGCGGTGCTCCTCCCTTTGTGAACCGTTTTTTACTCAGAGAATAACTGTAACCCACATTTCTACCTTATATTCTACCACAGTTTTTTATTTTTTTCAAGCAGTTTTCCCTCAATTTTTATATTTAAATGTAGTGTTACAATTGATATGAGACTGAAAGGAAAAAAGGTATAGAAAAAGTGATTGAGTTCTGATAGAATAGTTTT
>CANQNM010000121.1 GCA_947625265.1 uncultured Clostridia bacterium | reverse complement strand
TCCACCCTGTCGCCCACCGACAGCACTTCCGAGGGGTGTTTTATATATTTTTTGGAGATCTGGGAGAGGTGCAGAAGGCCGTCCTGATGCACGCCGATGTCCACGAAAGCCCCAAAATCTATGACGTTGCGCACCACGCCCCATAATTTCATGCCGGGTTTCAGATCGGAAAGATCCAGAAGATCGGAGCGCAGTTCCGGCTCCGGAAGTTCATCGCGCACATCCCTTCCCGGTTTCTCCAGTTCGGCTACAATGTCCCGCAGCGTCGGTTCTCCCACGCCCAAATCCCTGCAAAGCGTCGGAATGTCTTTTTCGATCTTTTTGCCCAGTCCCTCCAGTTTGCAGGCGCGCACATCCTCGCTTTCAAAACCATAGCGTCCGATGATCGCGTGCGCCACGCCGTAGGACTCGGGGTGTACGCCGGTATTGTCAAGAATTTCATCGGATCCTGAAACGCGCAGGAACCCCGCCGCCTGCTCATAGGCTTTGGCGCCGATCTTGGGCACCTTGAGCAATTGCGCACGGCTCTTGAACTCGCCGTTTTCCTCCCTGTATTTCACAATGTTTTTTGCCGCGGCGGCGTTGATCCCCGAAATGTGGGACAGCAGACTGTGGGAGGCAGTGTTCAAATCCACGCCTACTGCGTTCACGCAATCCTCCACTACGCCGCCCAGCGCTTCGTCAAGGAGCGTCTGTTTCATGTCGTGCTGATACTGCCCCACGCCGATGGATTTCGGATCGATTTTCACCAGTTCCGCCAAGGGATCCTGAAGCCTGCGGGCGATGGATACCGCTGAACGCTGCGTCACGTCAAAATCGGGGAATTCCTTCGCGGCAAGTTCGGAAGCCGAATACACCGACGCGCCCGCCTCGCTGACCATGGCATATTTCACTCTGCCGCCGTACCGCTTCAGCGTATCCGAAATAAAAATTTCGCTCTCCTTGGAGGCGGTGCCGTTGCCGATGGCCACCACGTCCACACCGTATTTTTCAATGAGCCGCGTTACCGTTTTCTCCGATCCGGGAATGTCCTCCCGAGGTTTTGTGGGATAGATCACGGCGGTGTCCAGAACCTTTCCGGTGGGATCCACCACCGCCAACTTGCATCCGGTCCTGTAGCCGGGGTCCAACCCCAACACGGTTTTTCCCTTTAGCGGCGCGCTCATCAGCAGATTCTTCAGATTCTCCGAGAACAGGGCGATGGCGCCCTCGCTGGCGGCGTCGAAAAGTTCCGCGCGGATCTCCCGCTCGATGGAAGGAGCGATGAGCCGTTCGTATCCGTCGATCATCGCTTTCAGCACATATTTCGCTGAAGGAGCGGTAAAGCAGGTCACAACCTGTGAAAAAAGATAGTTGAGCGGCGCATCCTTGGCAATCTCCACCGAAACTTTGAGAAATTCCTCCTTCTCGCCCCTGTTGATGGCAAGAATTCGATGCCCGGGCAAATCTTTGATGGCGGAGGAGAAGTTGTAGTATGTGGCATACACCGAATCTTCTTCCTTTGCCTGTCTGCAAATCAGGGTTCCGAATTCTTTGGTCATCGCGCGAATTTCCCTGCGGTATTCCGCGTTGTCGGAAACCCTCTCCGCCAAAATGTCCATGGCCCCCTGCAGCGCCTCCTCGGTGGAGAGAACCCCCTTCTCCTCATTTATATAGGACTGCGCCTCTTTTTCCGGGTCGGTTTTGGGATCCTGCGCCCAAAGAAGATCCGCCAAAGGCTCCAGCCCCTTTTCCTTTGCCACCGAGGCCCTCGTTTTTCTTTTGGGTTTGAAGGGACGGTAAATGTCCTCCACCTCGGTGAGAATTTTCGCTTCCTCCAAGGCCGCGGAAATCTCTTCGGTCATCATTCCCAGTTCCCCAATAGCCCTAAAAACTTCTTCCTTCCTCTTCTGAAGATTGCGCAGGTAGGTCAGACGTTCCTCAAGGCTGCGCAGAACTGTATCGTCCAAAGATCCGGTCACTTCCTTCCTGTATCGGGCGATAAACGGTACGGTACAGCCCTCATCCAGAAGCGCCACGGTTTTTTCAACCTGTTCCGCTTTCAAATTCAATTCTTTTGCAAGTTGTTCGATGATTTCCATAGATTGTTTTCCTTGTTCTGTTTTGTTGTACGCCTTTCATGCGTCAGGAAGTCCCGCACGTTTGGACAGTCCCGCATGTTTGGGCAGTTCCGTGCTCTATGCCGTATGGGGAAAGTCTGTTCCGCCGTTTCTCGTCTGCGTTTGAAGGCACAGAAATGCAAGTTCGACGGTCAGATGCGTCGCCGGATTTTTCGCTTTAGCGCGTTCGCGTATCCCGGTCCTGTCCGTCCCGTTCCCCCGACAGGCCGTCAGGGGTCGCTTCGAGGGCAAGCGCACCGTGGGGAAGGGCGCACAGTTTTTCCCGTTCGCCGTCGGTCAACAGTCTGTAAGCGCCGGGCGTGAGAGATTCGTCCAGAGAAACGCCGCCGAAAGACAGCCGGTGCAGGGAAAGAATTTTGTTGCATCTGCTCTGAAACATCAGTTTGATCTGGTGGTATTTTCCCTCAGTGACAGTGATGATCCCCTCGGTGGGACTCCTGAGCGTCAGCACACAGGGCCTGGTCACATATCCTCCGATGTCTACGCCGCTCTCAAGGGCTTTTTTGTCCTCCTCGGTCACGGGTCTGGCACAGGAGAAGAGATAGTCCTTGGGCACATGGTTCCTGGGCGTCAGAAGCCGGTGACAGAACTCACCGTCGTCGGTAAGTATCAGAAGTCCGGTGGTGTTTTTGTCAAGCCTGCCGCAGGGAAACAGACCCTTTGAAAGCGGCGCGGGCAGAAGTTCCAAAACCGTGGGGCCGCCCGGGTCGTCTGTAGAAGAGACATACCCTATCGGTTTGTGAAGCATGATATAGGTAAATTTTCTGTAAACCAAAGGTCTGCCGTCAAGGACAACGCCGTCTTCTTCCTCATCAATCTTGCAGTCGGCTTTCTTTGCCCTGACGCCGTTCACCAAAACCCGTCCGCTTCTGACGGCGGCAGCCGCTTCTTTTCTTGAAAGCCCGCCGGATTTTGAAAGAAGTTTATCCAAACGCATCATGGTCTTCCTGCCCCAGATTCAAGCGCGCCGTGCGTTGGCGCGTTTGCCGCTCCTCCCCTTCACCGCTTTTTCTTCTATTTACTGTATTTACGGTTTGTGTTTTTCGGTTTTCTCTCTTTTCGCTTGTCCGGCTGCCCCGGCGCGCGTCTGTCGCCTTCCTGTTTCCTAACGCAGGCGCGTATGCCGTTACGTCCTGTTCACGATCTCGCCGTAAACCGCGCCAAACGCTGCGGCGGCGTTGCATTCGTCGGTGTCGATGTGCATCGCAAGCGCGAATTTCGGGGAAACGCGCACCACGGTATCGCAAAAGATCAGACTTCTACCGTCGCTGTCAACCTTCACGCAGACGACGTCCTTGTCCTTAACGCCGAACGCTTCCGCATCAGCAGGGGTCATGTGAATGTGCCTTTTGGCGATCATCACGCCTTCACGGATTTCCTTTTCCCCGCAGGGCCCCACCAGTTTGATTCCCGGCGTGCCCGCGACGTCCCCCGACTCCCGCACGGGAACGCCTTTCAATCCCAAGGTTCTCGCGTCGGTGAAGGACAGTTCCACCTGGTCTGCGGAGCGCACCGGTCCTAGAATCGACACGCTCATCTCTCCCTTGGGGCCGACGAGTTTCACCTTTTCTTCACAGGCGAACTGCCCCGGTTGGGAGAGGTTCTTTTTATTGGTCAGTGTATATCCCTTGCCAAAAAGCGTCTCCAGTGTCTGTTCGGTCACATGGATGTGCCGGGCGGAAGTTTCAACGATAAATCTCATATTTTCAATCTCCTTTTTCACGGTATAGATTTTATTTTCGGTTTCCATACTTATACAGTATAACACCTTTCAAGTGAATTGTAAAGGGATTTGTGAATAAAAACAGGGAGAAAAACTATGCTGAAAGACGAACAGACCGGGGATGAACGGGAAGAAAAACACGAGCAAGAAACAGGAAAAGAAGGGCGCGAGGAGGAGCAGGCGGCGTGCAGCGACGAACGTCAGGCGCTGCAACTGGAGAACATCGTCCGCTCGGGCGCAGTGATCACCAGACGCGGGAGACATACCATTCACACGGTGAGCATCATTGGTCAGGTAGAGGGGCACTATCAGTTGGGAGAAGGACAGAAAAGCACCAAGTATGAGCAATTGATTCCAATGCTTGTGGCGGCGGAAAACAGCGAGGCCATCGACGGACTGCTCATCATTCTCAACACCATGGGCGGAGACGTGGAGGCGGGACTGGCCATCGCGGAACTGATCGCCGGGATGAAAACGCCTACGGTTTCCCTGGTTTTGGGCGGTGGGCACTCCATCGGCGTCCCGCTGGCGGTCTCGGCCAAACGGTCCTTCATTGTGACGTCCGCCACCATGACCCTGCATCCGGTGCGGATGAACGGTCTGGTTCTGGGAGTCAATCAAAGTTTCAGTTATTTTTACAGAATGCAGGACCGCATCATCCGATTCATCTGCGAACACTCAAAAATTTCTCCGGAACGGCTGCGAGAGTTGATGCTGAAAACCGATGAAATCGCAACGGACATGGGCAGCGTAATCGACGGCGAACAGGCGGTGAAGGAAGGACTCATCGACCGACCGGGCGGCATTTCGGAAGCGCTGGAGGAATTGGAGCAGATGATTCTCGAAAACGAGTGAAGTTTCTTTGAGGCACCTTCCGTAAGCGTCGCCCACCCTTCAAAACCCTCTTCGGCAGGCCGTCGGTTTTCCCCAACGCCCCAAAAAAACGCCAAGCAAAAACGCCGGGAATTCCAAAGGGGCTTTTCCCGAAAAGCCCCTCAAAGCGAAGACAAAGTCTTATGCGGGGTTTTGCCCCGCACTCCATGTAAGGGACTTTTTAGGAAAAGTCCCCTAAAAACCTTCAAAAACTTTTGAAAAAAGAGGCAGATACTTTCTTCGCGTCTGAAAAGCGGGTTTG
>CANQNM010000120.1 GCA_947625265.1 uncultured Clostridia bacterium | reverse complement strand
ATTTACAGCGGAAAAATCGTCAAGGGAGATGTGGTAGTGATCCGCTATGAGGGCCCGGCGGGCGGCCCGGGAATGCGAGAGATGCTCTCCCCCACTTCGGCTATCGCCGGCATGGGACTGGACAAAGAGGTGGCGCTCATCACGGATGGCCGCTTTTCCGGCGCGACCAGGGGCGCGTGCATCGGCCACATTTCCCCCGAGGCTGCACACGGGGGACTGATCGCGTACGTCAGAGACGGCGATCCGATTTCCATCGACATTCCGGCATATTCCATAGAACTGAAGGTTTCGGAGGCACAACTGTCGGAAAGGAAAAAAACCGTGAAAATCCGCGAAAATACAGCGGTTGGAGGAGTGCTCGCACGGTACGCTTCACAGGTATGTTCGGCAAATCAGGGCGCCGTGGTCAATAAATTCACAGAATAGGACAAAAAACGATGACGGATCAGGAAAGAAATTCCCTCGTGTGTGCACTGAGCGCTCTTGGCGTATTCAGAGAGATATTGACCGAAAAACCCATAGCGGCCTTGCTTGACTTTTTGCGTTGCGATACAGACGTACAAAAGCAGTCGGAACTTTTCGGACGGTTTGTTTACTCCCTCAAGGAGGATCACTACTGTTTTTCGGATTTCCTCTGCCGGGTCATATGCAAAAGCGAAAACGCCTACATCGTCAACCTTGCGCAAAATACCGAAATTCCGGACGTTTTGCGGGAAAACACAATGGCGGAACTCAGGCTGTTTTCAGACTTAAGCAAAATCACCTTCGATCGGCTGCGCTCCTCCCTAGACTACTGCGGATATCTTCCCCGTTTTGACAACCGGGAAACAGATTTTGAAAAACTTTATAACGAACGGTGCCGATATGTACATCGCCTTGGATTTGGCCTCTTCTCCACCGCCACTGTGTTCAGGTTCGCAAATAGAGAAATTCTTCCGGTTTCGGCCTTCGACAAGATCACCGAAGACACATTCATCGGCTATGAAAATCAACGAAAGCAGGTTTTTGATAACACCCTTGCGCTCATTGAAGGAAAACCCGCCGCCAATGTTCTGCTCTTCGGCGACGCCGGCACGGGAAAATCCTCCACCGTTAAAGCCTGTGCCAACCGTTTTTCAAAGGACGGCCTGCGCCTCATCGAACTGCGTAAGGATCAACTTCTTGATCTTCCCTGCGTAATGGAGAAAATCTCCGGAAATCCTCTGAAATTTATCATTTTCATCGACGACCTGTCTTTTGTCAGAAACGATGACACCTTCGGCATGCTGAAAGCCACTCTTGAGGGTTCGGTTTCCTCAAAGGCTCAAAACTCGGTGATCTACGTCACCAGCAACCGACGTCACATCATAAAGGAAACCTTTTCCGACAGAACAGATGCCGACGATCTTCACCTAAACGATACAGTTCAGGAACTGAAATCCCTATCGGACCGTTTTGGACGTACGGTATATTTTGAAAAGCCGGACAAGTCGCTGTACCTCTACATTGTACATGAATTGGCCGCGAGAAACGGAATTGCGGTAGATTTAGAAATGCTGGACAGAGAAGCGGAAGCCTTCGCACTGAAGAAAGGCGGCAGATCTCCCCGTGCGGCCGAACAGTTTATAAACGGGTTGCTTTCAAACGATCTTTAAAACTTCCTTCATGATTCTGCTTTCAACGCCAGAAACCGTCGCAGCATTCCGCGCCGGTTCACGCCCGCGCTCCTGCACCTTTCCCCCATATCAAAAACACGAACCTGAAGACCGGTCAAAAAATGCGGAAATACTTCAACGGTTCGACATCTAAAAAAACATATCGGAGGCAAAAAATGTTGAAAAAAATCTCGACCGCCGCTGCACCCGCCGCCATCGGCCCTTATGCACAGGCAATCAAAGTTGACCGTATGCTCTACACTTCAGGTCAGATTCCACTGGATCCCACAAGCGGAACCATATGCGGAACAAACATCGCCCAACAAACCGAACAGGTGATGAAAAATCTATCCGCAGTGCTTGAAGCGGCAGGATCCTCTCTTGAAAACATCGTAAAAACCACCTGCTTTTTGACAAACATGTCCGATTTTTCAACTTTTAACGAAATATACGGAAGATATATCACCTGTTCCCCTGCGCGGAGTTGCGTGGCGGTGAAAGAACTGCCCAAGGGCGCGCTTGTAGAAGTGGAAGCAATCGCTCTGGCGGAATGACGGAGGAGTCAAGTGATCAACACATCGAAATACACAAGACAGTTTTTTCCTGTAAAAAATCCCACAAGAAGATGGGTTGAAAAAAACTATATTGAGAAAGCGCCCACCTGGTGTTCAGTGGATTTGAGAGACGGAAACCAATCCCTGATCATTCCCATGAGTCTGGACGAAAAACTTGATTTTTTTAAATTGCTCGTGAAATTGGGGTTCAAAGAAATTGAAGTCGGATTTCCCGCCGCAAGCGAAACAGAGTATACTTTTCTGCGAACTCTGATCGAAAACGACCTCATTCCCGACGACGTCACCGTTCAGGTACTGACACAGAGTCGGGAACACATCATCCGGAAGACTTTCGAGGCTCTCAAGGGCTGCAAAAATGCCATCGTACATCTGTATAATTCCACATCCCTTATACAGCGGGAGCAGGTGTTCCGAAAAAGCAAAGAGGAAATCGTTAAAATCGCCACAGACGGCGCGGAACTATTTAACCGTATCGCCTCGGACACACGTACCGACTATCGGTTTGAGTACTCCCCTGAATCCTTCACAGGTACCGAACCGGAATTTGCACTGGAGATCTGCAACGCGGTTTTGGACGTCTGGAAACCCACTCCAGAACGTAAAGCCATCATCAATCTACCGGTAACCGTGGAACTGTCCTCCCCTCACGTCTATGCGGATCAGGTGGAATACATGTGCGATCATTTAAAATACAGAGATTCGGTCGTGGTATCGCTTCACCCCCACAATGACCGAGGATGCGCCGTCGCAGATTCGGAACTGGGAATTTTAGCAGGTGCGGAGCGCATTGAAGGAACGCTTTTCGGAAACGGTGAGCGCACCGGAAATGTGGACATTATTACGCTGGCTCTCAACCTCTATATGCAGGGTGTGGAACCAAACCTGGATTTTACCAACATGCCTGAAATTGCCGAACTTTACGAGAGAGTCACCCGCATGAAAGTTTACGAACGGCAGCCTTACGCAGGGAAACTGGTATTTGCCGCCTTTTCCGGTTCTCATCAGGACGCCATCGCGAAAGGGATGAAGTGGCGGGAAGAAAAAAAGTGCGCCGCCTGGACAGTTCCCTATCTGCCAATCGATCCGGAGGATGTGGGCAGAAAATACGAAGCGGATGTGATTCGCATCAACTCCCAATCCGGAAAAGGAGGGATCGGCTACCTGCTTGAAAAAAACTTCGGATATATTCTTCCCGCAAAAATGCGAGAGGAAGTGGGATATACCGTGAAATCGGTATCCGATCGACTGCACTCCGAACTGTCTGCCAATGAAGTATTGGACGTTTTTAAGCGCACATACCTGAACGCGGGCGGATACTTCAGCCTCAAGAACTGCCGTTTCGAATCTTCGCCCGAAAACAGTGCGGTGCTCACCGTAGAAGTTGAAGGAAAAATTCATCAAGTCCACGGTTACGGATGCAGTTGTCTCGACGCCGTATGTGACGCCATGAGAAAAAGGTTCAAATTGGACTTTTCGGTTCTTCTCTGCGAGAAACAACCGCATACGAAAGAATCTGAAAAATCCCCCGTCTATATCTGCATCGCGATGAAAGACGGAAGAAATTATTGGGGCGCCGGTATTGAAACCGACGAAGCAGGAGCGCAGGAAAACGCGCTGTTTTCTGCGTTGAATCGCGGTTTGAAGGGAGGAACATGACATGGGAATGACCATGACGCAAAAAATTTTGGCGTCGCACGCCGGACTTGACTGGGTGCAGGCAGGACAACTGATCAATGCAAGGCTGGACATCGTTCTGGGAAACGACATCACCACACCCGTCGCTGTACGGGAATTCAATAAGGCTGGATTTAAAAAGGTCTTTGATGAAAACCGTGTGGTCATCGTACTCGATCATTTCGTCCCAAACAAAGACATCAAGGCCGCCGAACAATCCAAAACATGCAGGGAATTCGCCTGCGAACACTGCATTGAACATTTTTATGACGTAGGAAAAGCCGGGATCGAACACGCACTTCTTCCGGAACAGGGCATAGTCACCGCAGGAGACTGTGTAATCGGCGCGGACAGTCATACCTGCACCTACGGAGCGCTCGGTGCTTTCTCCACCGGTGTCGGTTCCACCGATATGGCGGCGGGCATGGCCACCGGTATGGCATGGTTTAAAGTGCCCTCAGCGATCCGGGTGGAACTGACGGGAACGCTTCCTGAATATTGCAGCGGGAAAGATGTGATTTTAACGATCATCGGAAAAATCGGTGTTGACGGAGCGCTTTATCAAAGCATGGAATTCACCGGGGAGGGAGTACACAGCCTCTCCATGGATGACCGCCTGTGCATTTGCAACATGGCCATTGAAGCGGGGGCCAAAAACGGAATTTTCCCGGTGGACAGCGTGACGAAAGAATATCTGAAAGGACGCGGAAAACGGCCGCCGGTTGTCTTTGAAGCAGATTCAGATGCCGAATACGAAAGAGTGATCCAAATTGATCTTTCAGAGATTGTTCCCACTGTAAGTTGTCCCCACCTGCCGGAAAACACCAGTCCGGCAAAAAATCTCGCCAATATCAAAATTGATCAGGTTGTAATCGGAAGTTGTACCAACGGTAGGTTGGAAGACATGGAAGCGGCTTTCCGCATTCTCAACGGTAAGAAGATTGCAAAGGGTGTGCGCTGCATCATCATCCCCGCAACGATGGAAATTTTAAGGGAGTGCGTGGTTCGCGGATACTATACCGCCTTTATCGACGCCGGAGCAATTGTTTCCACGCCCACCTGCGGTCCCTGCCTTGGCGGCTACATGGGAATACTCGCCGCGGGCGAGCGCTGCATCGCCACCACAAACAGAAACTTTATCGGCCGTATGGGACATGTAAACAGCGAGGTTTATCTGTCAAGCCCCGCCACTGCTGCCGC
>CANQNM010000119.1 GCA_947625265.1 uncultured Clostridia bacterium | reverse complement strand
GGATTCGCACATAAGGAGAAGTACGCCCTCGCTGCCGATCTGGGAAAGACGGTTCAGATCCATGATTTCGCCGTCCACGGGCGTGAGATCCAGTTTGAAATCTCCTGAATGCAGAACGGTGCCGGCGGGGGTACGGATTGCCAGACAGCAGGCGTCGGCAATGGAGTGGTTCACTCTGATGAATTCCACCGAGAAGCAGCCGACTTTCACCGAATCACCCGCTTCCACGGGAACCAGTTCCGGTTCATAGTCAAAGGTGTGTTCGCGCAGTTTGTTGTTGAGGATGCCGATGGAAAGTTTGGTGCCGAACACCGGTACGTCGATGAGTTTCAAGAGGTAGGGAACGGCTCCCAAATGATCCTCGTGTCCGTGGGTGATGAACACCCCTTTCAACTTTTCGGCATTTTCTTTCAAATATGTGAAGTCGGGGATGACCAGATCTACGCCCGGCATGTCTTCGTCGGGAAAACCGATGCCGCAGTCCACAACGATCATCTGATCGTCACATTCAATGACCGCCAGGTTTTTTCCGATTTCCGACAGGCCTCCCAGCATAATCACCCTGATTTTTTTTGCGCCTGATTTTTCTTTTGTTTTTCTTGCCATGGGATTCCTTTCTTGCAAAAATTTTAAATCTGAAAAGGTATAAACATCCGCGAAAAATCCCGGATATAGACCGTGAGTGTACAGAATATACCGCAGTGCAATTTCTATTTTGAAATACCCGGAATTGAAGATACGCGCCGGTAATTTGTCGCCGAAAACCTTATGCTTCCATTTATATGAAAAAATTACTAAAAACGGTCATGAGTCCGACGAAGAATCCGTCAATGCGGAACAAAGTCAATTATTTTCAGAACAGCGTGTTCCGGAACGGACGCACAAAAAACGGACCTGCCCAAAGACAGGCACATAGAAAAGCACCCGGATTTTATGGAATTTCCCCCTTTGCCGCACCAACGCCCTGTGCGGGAGGAAAACATTTGTACTCACGAATTCGACTCGAAAGACAGTATAGCACAGCATTGTGAAATATTCGAATAAATATAGTGAACAGAAAATGAACTACGGCAAAAACGTCAGAATTGCCGCCACGGCTGCCGTGAACAGCAACCCGCATACCATTCCTGAAATGAAGTAGAAGAGGGCGGAGGGCGGACGTTTATTTTTTTTCGCGGGATGCGCGTGCATTTCATAGGAGGCGAGAATTCGGTTTGCTTCACGCATCATTTCGCTTTCCTCAAAAGAACCTCCCTTTTCCCGCAGGATAAAATGCGCCTCTTCAAAAAGAGGACTGCTTCCTGTTTTTACCACCAGAGTTTGCTTTCTTTGCAGTTTTTCCATTTTTACTTTATTTTGCCGCATGAAACAGAGTTTTTCCCCTTTTTTCTGTTCTTGCGGCGATCCTTTCCTGTTTTTTTGCTTCTCTCTTTCTTTTCGGGTGAAAGGCGCTTTTCACCCCCCATTTTGCGAATACCGGCCGAGCAGAATTCTGATTTTCCTTCGGTTTCGGTTCTTTCTGTGTGAAAAGCAAAAAGAAGCCTTGATAGGGGAATTTTTGACATTGCTTCAAAAAAATATTCAAGCAGGGATAAAGAACTGACAAAAGCGAAAAATAAGAAAAACAGTTGTCCGCTAAAAGGGTTCACTGGACAGGAATACAAAGTGTTCGAAATATGTGATCGGGCAAAGGGATTGCCGGGTTCACAAGGCGCCGATGCGTCAACGATTGGGACGCCCGTAGGCGGGATATTGACGCGTATGAACCGAGGAAGAAATCCGGAAACGAGGATTGCGTGTTTGAATCCGGAAGAAAAGCGGACGGGAGGAAAGGGAAATATATGGAACGAAAACTTCCAAAAACATCTTTCGGGGGTTCAGATAAAGAGTTTTTTCCAAAAGAACTGCCCACGGCTTTTCTTTTGGCGGGCGGGAGGGGCAGCAGACTAAGACCGCTTACCGACCGTGTTCCCAAGCCGCTTCTGCCAGTGGGCGGAAAACCGCTGATTTTGCACATTCTTGAAAACCTCTACGCTGAGGGCGTGCGCAAAGCAGTCCTTCTTACGGGATACATGGGGCAAATGTTGGAAGAAACTGTGCGCGCGGCGGAACTCCCCATTCAAACGCTCTTTTTTTGCGAGGAAAAGCCGCTTGGAAGCGCGGGATGCGTGGGCGCGGCAAGAATTGAGGCGGGTGAGCGGTTCTTTGTCGTCTGTGCCGATGCATACGGAAAAAGAGACTACAGGGGATTTTTCGAGAATCATATGAAGAAGAAAGCGACAGCCAGTCTTCTTCTTTCAAAGGTAACCGATCCGCAGGAATATGGTCTTGCGCTTACCGATAAGGAAGGTAGAATTACCGAATTTTTGGAGAAGCCCTCCTGGTCAAGAGCCTTTACCGACATGGCAAATACCGGCGTATACCTTTTTGAGAAAAGGATTTTGGACTACATTCCCAAAGGGGAATTTTGTGATTTTGGAAAGGATGTTTTCCCTAAGTTAATGGAGAACGGAGAGATTCTTTACGGGTACTGTGACGGAAATTTCTGGTGCGACATGGGGGATCGCTCGGCGTATCTGCTGTGCAATCTGCGGGAGAACGGGGGAAAGAGCGTTTTGGGCGCGGGCACGAAGACCGACGGCGCGACGGTGGAAAATTCCATGCTTTTCGATGATGTATTCGTGGGTAAGGGAAGCACGGTTCGTGGGGCGATTGTCTGTAAAAACGCGAAAATTGGGGAAAACTGCGTTGTTCCCGAGGGATGTTTTATAGGAGAAAACATTGTCCTTGAAAATGGTACGGTTCTCGGAAGAGGAACGGTTCTTGACGAAAAAATACAGTCAGGCAAAAAAAAACCGTCCGATTGGGAAGAACCTTCCGGAGCGCGAAGACAACCCGACGGGGAAATACAGTCCGGCACAGAAAGACAGCCCGGCACAGAAAGACAGCCCGGCACGGAAACAATTTTTAGAACGGATACGCGGTTTGGGGCAACCCTTCCTTTGCCCGGGGAAGGGCCCTTTGATAAAGAAGAATTTCGGGGGACACAGACCACCCGGTTGCTTCGGACGGCGGTGAAAGGCACTGGACAAAAGGCGGCAGCCGATTCAAAAGAAGCGCTTTTTGAGGATTTGTCCGATTTGAGAACACTTTTTAATGAAACCGTCCTGAATACCTTTACAAGCGACCCAAAGTTTTTTGAAGTTCTTGGGCACGCCCTTGCGGATGCGGTGTCGGAACCGGGGGGCGTGGGACTGATGTACGGCGGAGAGGAACAGGCGGAGGTTTTGAAAGCGCTGGCGCGGGGTGTAGGCAGCGTGCGCCAGCCGTTTCTTTTGGGAAGGGGATTCTATAGTTTTGCGTCATACAGTGCCTATGGCAATGGGTACCCTCTGACGGTTCTTGTGGACAAAAAACGGGAGGGCGGTCGAACGGTGACGCTGTTTGACCGAAACGGCATGCCCCCCTCTGCGTCCTTCATCCGTGCGGTGAGGGACCGCTACGACCCCAGAGCCGGTTACCCGGTGATCTATCAGCCGATTGGCGTGGAGGACGCCGAAAAGGCATATATGAGAGCGCTTGCGGAAAACTGTCCCCAAGGGTTGGCGGGCGTGACCGTGGGCATGGGCGTCGGAAGCAGAGCCGAGGGGGTGTTGGGAAGAACATTGCTGTCCCTTGGCGCCACTATTGGAACGGAGAAAAGAGATGGAATTGTTCTTTCTGTTTCACCTGACGGACAGCGAAGCGAACTCCGGGATGACAGCGGAAAATTGGATTTCTTCCATATGGCGGCGCTGATGTTGGGCAGTGATCTACGGAAGGGCACAAAAGTTCGAGCGTTGCCGTTCAGACTGCCCTCGGTGTTCTTTGAACTGTCCCGCACAGCGGGCGGCAGCCGTCCCACGGGCTTTCCGATGACTCCCGCAAACGACCGGTTTGACGAAAAACGGCGTGAATGCGCGGGCAGACGGTATCTTTTTGACGGATGCGTCACAGCGGTAGGAGTGCTTGCTCTAATGAAGGAAAGCGGAAAAAACTGTGAGGAACTAAAAAAACTTCTTCCCGATTTTTCGGTGGTTGAGGGAAGTTTTGACTGCCCAAAAGATGAAAAACTTTCGTTGCTTCTCAAAATGGACGCCGTGCCTGCGGGGGAGGGAATGCGTATCACCGCGTCCCGCGGCAGAACTTCTCTGCGGGCGTTGGGCGGCAGGGGACTGTCGTTGATGGCTGAGGCGGCAAGCGATAACGATGCTCAGATGCTTCTGCGGGAGTTGAAGCAAAAATTGTCTGAAGAAAAAAACAAAAAGGGTGTATAAAATTCAAAAAAACGGGAACATTCACGGCAGAAAGTGCAAAGTGTCACTCACTTTGAAAAAATGTGAAGATTTGAAGGAGAATTCCATGATGAAGACAGTTTTAAAAACCGCTGCGTTTTTCCTGTGTGCTGCAATTTTAGCGGGCGTGATTTCCTTGCCGATGGCGGAAACCACATACGGTGGGATATATGAAAAAACCGTTCGGCTTCATGTATTGGCGAATTCCGATACCGAAGAAGATCAACGCTTAAAATTGCTTCTGCGGGATGAACTGCTTTCCTACTTGACGCCAATTTTACAGGAGGCCTCGAATAAGGAGAATGCTGAAAAACTAATCAAAGACAACCTGCCGGAAATCGAGGCGTTCTCAAGGGCGTTTCTTGAAAGCCAGCACAGCGACGATATGGTCAGCGTCGTTTTAGGAAAGGAATTTTATCCCACGCGAACCTATGAAAACTGTTCCTATCCTGCGGGGGAGTACACCTCTTTAAGGGTGTTCATCGGTTCGGGGCAGGGACACAACTGGTGGTGCGTGGTATATCCGCCACTGTGTCTGGCAGCTGCAGACGCGGGCAAGGAACTGGAAAACAGTTGCTATACGGCCGACGAAAAGGCGCTCCTTTTGCAGGAAGAAGGGGGATACAAGGTGCGCTTTGCACTGCTGGATTTTGCCGCAAAACTGAAAAAACTTTTTGGATGATCTTTTTTGGGGAAAACCTTTGGAAAAAGGTTTTCCCCAAAATCTTTTTGCATAATTTTGTTTTGTGTTTTGTATGTGTTAAAATGATATGACCCAAAAAAGAGAGAAGAACAACCTTTGGTATGGTATAATTAAACTGCGAAACAAAACCAACCAAAACCAAAGGAGATCTTCTCATGAACATTATATCACAGGAAGCACGGAAAAGGCAAG
>CANQNM010000118.1 GCA_947625265.1 uncultured Clostridia bacterium | reverse complement strand
CCCTTGGCGCAGTCGCCTCTTGGCGCGGTCGCCTCTTGGGCGCGGTCGCCTTGCGCCTGCAAGAGCGTCTTCTCCGCACAGAAAACCATCTGAAAAATTCTTCCCGCGAAGTAAGCGGAGGTTTCCGGCGAGCGGATTTTTGTCTAAGCAAGAAAAAATCCACGAAAATTCTTTCTGTATTTTCAAGATTTTCAAAGATTTTTTGCCGTACGGGCAAAAATCCGCCGCCGCATCCGATCCGACTTCGATCCGACTTCGGTCCGACTTCGGTCACCTTATCCTATGCCGGAAACGGTAAAATTTTGGCACTTATGAACTGTTTGCGCAAGTGCGGAATTGATAAAATGCCGACGAAAACTTCAAACCCGAACAAGATAGTATTGGAAAAAAACGACATACAATCAGGGCGCGCTCAATTCTTCACCTGTAAGCGCGGCAAAGGACAGCCTCGCCGCTTCCTGCGAAATATTACAGTGCAGCAGAAAGATCGGAACCGCGCGCAGAAGTTTGTCGGTAAGCTGCAGCGTTTTCAGAAGAAGAGCGGGATCTTTTAAAATCAGTACCTGTCCCAAAGCTTCCTTCGCGGCCTCCTCCGTCGGCAGCCGGATGATCCGGTTATTCTCCCCACGTTTTAAAAAACAGATTCCCCCAAGCAAAGAAGAGCATTTGCTCTGCCACCCTTCTTTGCCCGACCAGGGCGTCCCATAAACGCGAAATCCGCCGTTTTTTTCCAATCGAAGCAACGGTTTGTCTCCGTTTATAATCTTCAGATCCCTTCCGTACAACTCCATCCACAGTTTCAGGTGGGTGGTTTTTCCCGTTCCGCTGGGGGCGGCGAACAAATAGGCCCTTTCCCGATACATCACCGCCGCGCTGTGAAAAAGAAGCACGTCTTTTTGAAGAAGTATGCGGCAAATCTCTCTGTAAAGACAAATACTCTCGGCGTATCCCTCCAAAGAGGTTTCTACGGTGAAAGGAACAGCGGAACCTTTTGAAACTTTCCCACCGTCGCATGTTCCCGAAAGCGTCCTCATTTCCTTTGCAATTTCCTCTTCACTCGCATACACCTTGAAAAGCGGGGGAGCGTCATCAAGATAGTCTACGCACAATTCTTTTACAAAATCATATTTGTTGTCTATCTCAATGGGAAAATCCGCCAAACGCACAGTAAACATCGGCGCGCACTCCTCTCTTTCCCAAAACTGAATGAACAATCGATCCGTCGCCATTCTACCATTCCAAAATATTTTTTGTCAATACCGGATACCGAATTTCACTTGATTTTTTTATACAAATGGTTTATAGTTTGTATGGATTTGTGAACCTTGTTCACAAAGACAGAAAATAGCGGCGGAAGGGATGAAAATTTTGAAAAACAAAGAAAAACTGCTCTACGCTTTAGAAAAAGAAAGAATCGCCGGCAGAACGTTATCGGGAGAGGACGCCGCCGCGCGATTGGGTATTTCAAGGGTCGCCGTCTGGAAAGCCGTCGAAGCGCTAAGAACCGAGGGGTATGCCATTGAGGCGCTGCCGGCAAAGGGCTATCGACTTTTGGATTGTGACATTCTTTCTTCTCCGCGCGTCAGGGCCTACCTGCCGCCCCGACTTGAAAATCTGAAAATTTTTTGCTACGACACTGTGGATTCCACCAACAAACAGGCGAAGATTCTGGCGGGCGGGGACTTTTCTGGAAGCGCTCTTTTTGCCGCCAACGCGCAAAGCGAGGGACGGGGACGGTTGGGCAGGACATTCTATTCCCCACCGAACACGGGTCTGTATCTCTCCTTTCTCTTCTCCTCAAGGGAATCCCTTGAAGTTCTTTCCGGGGTGACACCCTATACTGCGGTGGCCGCCTCGAGAATTTTGGAAAAAAGCATTTCGCAGAAAATCGGCATAAAGTGGGTGAACGATCTGTACCTTGACGGCAAAAAAATCTGCGGCATTCTCACCGAGGTACTGACAGGCTTTGATGGAGAATGCGAAAATAAAATCATCGTAGGCGTGGGAATCAACCTCACCACCGAAAATTTTCCCGGAGACCTTTCGGAGCGCGCGGGGGCGGTGGGCAAAGGAATCAACCGCGCAGAGTTGGCGGCGGACATTGCCTCCGCGCTTTCCTTCTTCATACAGGATCCTCAGAACCGCGACTGGATCAACGAATACTCCGAGCGCTCCATCGTTATGGGGAAAAAAGTAGTCCTTGACAAATGGGGAGAAACATTTGAAGGAACAGTCGTGGGTTTTGACCGGAACGGAGGACTCCTTCTGGACATGGGAGAAGAATCGCCGCGCCTGTTTACCGGCGGGGAAATCAGCCTCCGCCTATGCCAAAAAACTTCTGAGAAAAGGGCCTAACCCTCTTTACAAGCAGTGAAGCAAGAAAAATTTTGGCGCCATCCGGCAGCAAATAAGGAAAAACACAAACGCTTATAGCGTATGGAATTCCCTTTTCCGGCATATAGATGTAAAAGTGCAGACAGCCGCATAGGTAGCACGCTGCCGTTCCCGCGGTGAAAATCAGAAAAAGTTTCCAAACAGGCAGCGTCGTTTGCGCTCTCAAAAGCATACCCGACAACAGCACCGTAAAAATGAATCCGATGATGAATCCTCCGGTGGGCCCGAGCAGCACCGATAGCCCACCGTTGAATCCCGCGAAAATCGGCACGCCCAAAGCCCCCAAAAGAATGTAAAGGACAACGGCAATCATGGCGTCGGCAAAGGGCAACAAACCTGCCGCCAACAGCACCGCAAGCAACTGAAGGCTAAACCGTATATCGCCAAAGGACAGTGAGACAAAGGCACAAAGCGCAATGAACGCCGTGAAAAGCGCCGTGCAACTCATGCGTATCGCAATTTTTCTTTTCTTTGTAAGCATATGTAAACCTTCTTGTAAAAACAGTTAACTATCATTCCAAACGAACAGGCGGGATTCCCGCCCTCGTTTGATATGAATTTTGAGACGCTCAAAACAGCGACCGGAAAACCGTTGTCCGCCGACCGTGTTTCCGACTCTTGGACAAAAACCGAACTCCTCAAGCCTGAGTTTCGCCCTCTTTAAAAACCTTTATGGTTTCATCCTCCGCCTCTGTTTCAAGATCCTTTTCCTCTAAGGGATCATACACAATGTCCTCATTGAACGCTGCAATGGTCTTCTTGAATTTTTTGTAAAGATATCCGGCGACAATGGCGACAGCCCCAATCAGGCCCAACACCGCCAGCACGGCGACCAAAACTCTGATCAGTTTCGAGGTGCCCTCCGCGCGCGTTTCCTCTGCGTTTACAATTCCGTTCTCCTCCATGCTTCTTTTCCGCCTTTCTTATTTTTTAATTTTACCTGTCTACTTACATTATAGCACATTTTCAGACTTTTGTACAGTGGGTAAGAAATTTTTTTACTTCCTTTTGAAAATTGATTTAAAAAACAAAAAAAGATAAAAAAACGGTTGACAAAAAATTGCAATGGATTTATACTTGTTGCGGCATCTTGTTGAAAACCGAAAGAGGGAGGTTGCGATGCTCAGGCTTGCGGTGACAGGACCCAGCGGCAGCGGAAAAGGATATATTTGCGCTCTGCTTGAAAGGCGGGGTATTCCCTGCCTTGACACCGACCGGGTGGTACATGAACTTTATGACAGTCCCTCCTTTGTTGCCGGGATATCAAGCGAACTGGGGTGCGACATTGAGGGAAAAGACGGAAAGATTGACAGAAACAAACTTGCGGGCATGGTCTTTCACAGCACCTCTGCCATGAAAACGCTCTTAAAAACGGTTTATCCGGCAGTTTGGCAGAAATGCGAATACTTCTTTCAACATTGTGAGGAAGAAGGAAGAATTGCTGCCGTTTTGGACGCTCCGCAGCTTTTTGAATCTGGATTTGAAAAAAAGTGCGACGCAGTCATCGCCGTGGACGCTCCGGAGGAACTACGTCTGAGACGCATTCTCCTTCGGGACGGCATTTCAAAGGAAGCGGCGATTCTACGCATGGCACATCAAAAAAGCAGCGACGAATACCGGGTCCTTAGCGACTACGTCCTCTTCAACGGCAACGGCGTGACAACAAAAAATCTGGAGGAACAGATTGATGCGCTTTTAAGCGACATCTTTCAAAAGGCGGGTATAGAAATTCCACTCAAAACACAAAAGGCGCCGTGAACTCTGAACGCGTTCCCGCCCTTCATACACAACGGAGTGATCAATATTTATGAAAAAAGTTTTTCCGCAGTGGACGAATACAGTCATTGTCGTGTGCGCCGTCATCGCGCTTGTAGCCTGTTGCTTTCTTGTCGCCGCGCAGTTTCAAGACGGTCCCTCCACTCCGGACGAAAATGAAATACAGGATGAGGCCTCCTCTCTGCCCTTTCGGAAGGAAGTTCGGGCAGCGTACCAAAAATACGGCATTGAAGAGGCGCGTATCTACGCTGTAATTCTGACCGAAAGCAGTTTCCGGCCGGAAGTGATTTCTCCTTCGGGGGCCGTGGGACTTATGCAAATGCTTCCCTCCACTTATGAGGAGTTATGCCTTTCCAGAGGTACGGAATTTGATCCTCAGGATCTGAAAAAACCCGAAATCAATATTGATTTTTGCTGTGAATATCTTCTCTACCTTTACAATCTGACCGGAAACTGGAACGTGGCGCATCTGGCATACCACGCGGGCATAGGAAACGTGAACAAATGGCTTAAAGACCCCGAGTGCAGCGCCGACGGGAAAACCATCGACCGCATTCCTTCAACCGCCTCCGCCAAATACCTTGAACGGATAAACGCCGCGTGCAATGCCTATCGCAGCATTTTAAAAGCAGAAAACGCAAATAAAACCGTTTAAAACGTCAAAAATCCCCATCGGGATTTGAATATATGATTTATACTCAAAAACAGAACAAAAAGAGGTATATGAAAAATGGAAGACGCCAAAACGCTCAAGGAACAGCTGCTCTTTAAGAAAAAGTCCGCCTATGAGGTGATGACCGAGGAGCAGACAGCGCAGATGAACGAGTATGCAAAAGAATACATGTGCTTCATCGACAACTCCAAAACCGAAAGGGAAGCGGTGCGCTCGGGCATAGAACTGCTTGAAAAACACGGCTTTTCCGCCTACAAACTGGGTGACAAAGTGGAAAGGGGAGGAAAATACTACTTCAATAACAGAGGAAAGGCGCTTTATGCTTTCCGCATCGGCAGTGAAAACCTTGAAGAGGGTATCCGCATTTCCGCCGCCCATATCGACTCCCCAAGGTTGGATCTAAA
>CANQNM010000117.1 GCA_947625265.1 uncultured Clostridia bacterium | reverse complement strand
CGACTGTCCTCGGACTTTGCCTCGCTTCCGGGCATACTCATACTCAATCCGCCGAAAAGTTTACGGAAATCTATAGGCGGTGTGTGACTTCCGGCCTCTTCATCGTCGGTTGAAACGGGCAGATCTTCATCCGACATCATTTCCTTCATTTCCATATCCATTCTCTCAAGATCTTCGTCGCTGATGCCCATTTTTTCCATGATGTCATCCACCGGTTTTAACCCCAATTCCTTGGCACATTTCAGGCAAATACCCTCGTTGATAGTCTGATCTTTTTCCATTCTTGTGATGAATATCACCGCCGGACGCTGCTTGCATCTGGCGCAAATCTTTAAATTCATACCTGTATGCAGTTTTCGTATATACGAAAACGCTCCTTTCTCTGAAATTGCGGCAATTGCTTCCTTGAGTAAACATCATCAAAGGAATTCTCCGCACTTCTTTTAATTTCATTTCTTGTAAAAAACATCGCTTCTCAAGATTGCCGTACCCTATGCGCACCTGCAAACACAGCATCTTCTTCGTCGCGCACAAGAAGTCGTTTTTCCCGCAAATGGATGAAAGTTATTTTTGCTTTTGCTACACTTCCTCCGATTTTCGCAAAGAACTGATCTTTTGATATATATTCTCCGCCTTATTCTCATAGCAGATGAACAGCGCGTTTTTTGTACCAAAAAACAAATTTTCAGGCAAATCAGTCACCATATGCACCTCTTCCCACGTGTCTGTGGAAAAACAAACCGTTTCATTCTTTTCGCTCACAAAGAGTAACTCTTCTGCGACCCACAAATTTTTTATCCTTCCCTTGTAGGAAAATTCTTTCTTAACCGTCCGGTTTCTCAGATCAACACACCAAAGAAGATTTTCGGCAAGAACATCGTTTTCCTCAAATGAAAGTGCCAAAATATCTTTTGAAAAGGACATCAACACAGGGACATGCTCCCCGAAAAAAATGCTGCTTTCTTCCTTCCCATCTTCACCGTAGAATATGGCGCGATCCTTAAAAATCACAACCGCTCCGCTTTCTGCAAAGAAAGCCGAAAGAGGAAGATCGGTATATACATAATCCGTAAGCAATTCCGTAGTTTCGGACAATTTATAAAAACTTACATGTCCTTCAAAAACGCCGTCTTCTCCAGTTCTGTAGGAAACGAACAGCAATTTGTCGGCTTTTTCCGACAGTTCCGCCATCAGTGCGTACCGGTCAATCATCAATTCTCTTTCCACATTGAAACTTTTATTGTAAACCGTCACCACACTCAGATATCGGGCAGAAGACTCCACCAAAACATAATTTCCTCTATCGGTCATGTCAGCATCGTAAAGAGTACCGTCACAACTGCCCTCACGGATCGCCGTCACGCTGTTGCAAATAAGGTAGTTTTTTCCCTCTTTGTCATACACCATGATGTAGTTTTCCCCCGTCTCAATTCTGGGATACTTCATTGCGACATTTTCGTTAAGAACGATATTTCCTCGGTGATCATACAGTCTCAGCCCTGTTGTGGTCGCAACGGCGAAATACTCTTTATACGGAGCGAAATCCATGCGTAAATCGGCGTCATAACGCACCGTTTCAAAAGCAGTATTCTCTCCAGGAAAGGAAAAGGAGGCATTGCGCAAAAGCAATCCGAAATTTTCCGCCGTGATCTCATCACTGTAAAAAAAAGTCATTGTAACCGCAAAAATCAAAAGAAATACCGTGACCGCATAACGCAGGACTCTTGCGCGGTTTGCAAGTTTCATATAGTATGCGTCGGCCTTTTTCTCCTGTAAAACCGCCATCCTGCCGGGTCTTGGCAAGGGTGTTCTTTGAACTTCCGAAACCTGTGCGTCGGAAACAGTCGTCAGATCTGACGGCTTTTTTTTCTTTTTCAAAAATGAAAGCACCCTTCGGTCTCTCCCCTCATCTCAAATTTTTTGTATAAGATCGGTGAATTTACCATGGATCCATAAAAAATTCAGCAAAACCGTTCTTATAACTCAAAACAAAGCCGCCAGTACCCCAGTTTACAAACGGGTTATCGGGGTATAAAGTTTTATTTTTCGTCTTTATACCTTCTTAAAGCGTCTGCATCATAAAATACCCTGCTCAAATACAATCCCTGTGCCGGAGCGGTTCTTCCGGAAAGTGCCCGGTTCTTACCAGATAGAATCTCCGAACAATCCGATTTTGTTCCAACGGCACATTCATAGAGCGTTCCGGCAATGATACGCACCATATTGTACAAAAAACCGTTTGCACAAACGCGCAGACATATGAGGTCCCCTTCTCTTGAAACGTCACAAAGGTAGATTTCCCGTACCCGATCTCCGGGCTTTGCGCCGGCAGCGCAGAATGAAGAAAAATCATGGATACCCAAAAGTTTTTTTGCCTCTTCATCCATTTTTTGATGGTCAATTTTTCGTCCGTTGAGCATCCAAACGCGTCCATAAAGAAAAGGATCGCGTGATTGCCCTGTAAATATCAGGTATTCGTATGCTTTTCCCAGTGCGTCATACCTCGGGTGAAAACTTTCAGGAACCTCTTTGGCAGATTTTACACTGACGTCCCACGGAAGAAAGTGATTGAGCGCACAGGGAAGTTTCTCAATGGGAAATCTGCTAAGAGTCTCGCTTTCCAGTGTACAAAAAAATTGTTTCGCATGCACGCCCGCGTCCGTACGGCTGCATCCGGTAATCCGGCACTCGCACATGAGAAGCATTTCGGCAGCGTCCTGAAGAGTTTTTTGAACACTGGGCGCCCCGCTTTGCACCTGCCACCCGTGATATCTTTCCCCAACATACCGCAATTCCAGAAGAACTTTCATTGTAGCACCGCAGGGCAAATCGGTTGCCCTTCCCTTTTAAAATTCCAAAATTCAGAAGGTAAAATTCAAACTTTCGATACCCAAGACACTGCACGGAAGTTCTGGAATAAAATATATCCCTACGAAAAGCAACATCGCAGCAAGAAAAACAGCGTCGGTAATGTGCATCCTCAGCACCTTCATTCTGGTACGTCCTTTTCCGTTATTGTAACAGCGACACTCCATCGCAAGCGCCAGTTCGTCCGCCCGCCTGAAGGAGGAGAGCAGCAGGGGCACAAGAATCGGAATCAAGGCTTTTATGCGACTCAGAACATTGCCGCTTGCAAAATCAGCGCCCCTGGATTTCTGTGCAGAAACGATCTTGTCCACTTCCTCTATAAGTGTAGGAATAAACCGAAGAGCAAGAGACATCATCATGGCAAATGTATGCACATGAACACCGATTTTTTCTAAAGGTGACAAAAGTTTTTCAAGTCCATCGGTCAAATCAATGGGAGAAGTAGTATATGTCAGCACTACACTGGTATCAATAACCAGCAGAATGATTCGCAGCGCGATCTTTATGGCACTCACCACTCCCTCGGCGCATATAACCACATGAAAAAAGAGAAATCTCTTTTCAAAAAGTATGTTTTCCCCTCTTGCAAAAAAGATGTTCAGCACTGCGGTGAAAGCGATGATAAAAATCAGCGGTTTCACTGCCTTCAGAACAGTTTTTAAAGAAATGCGACTCAAAAGAACAAATGTGACGGAGAGAAGAAGCAAGACTCCATACGCCAACATGCTCCTTGCAAGAAAAACGACGATCACCAAAACAAGTGTTGCAAGAATTTTGGTTCTCGGATCCAATCTGTGCAAAAGGGAGTTTCCGGGAAAAAATTGTCCAAGAGTGATATCTTTCAGCATTTTTATACCACAATTTTCGCTTTGCGAAAATTTCCTTTCAAAAAACGCGGCAACGGAAAACAACTCCGCATAGCGGATAATGACCGTTCCTTTTCCCTACGTCAAAAGCGGCAGAAGTTCCCTTAGAGCGTCATTCACGGTAAAAATACTTTCCGAAACCGGCATACCACCCTCTTTTAGCCTCTGCATGATCCCGGCTATCTGCGGAACGTTCAAGCCAATGGAAGAAAGAAGTTCTCGTTTCTCAAAAACCTTGTGGCTTGATGACGACATGATCACTTTCCCGTCGTTCATTACAATCAACTCATTTGCATATCTCGCCATATCCTCCATGCTGTGACTGACAAGAATCACCGTTTTACCAAGAGTGCTTTGATAACTGCAAACATTTTCAAAAATTTCCTTTCGTCCTTGAGGATCCAAACCGGCAGCAGGTTCGTCCAAAACCAATACTTCCGGTTCCATCGCAACAATTCCCGCGATAGCCACCCTACGTTTTTGACCCCCAGACAATTCAAAAGGCGATTTTTCGAGAATTCCCTCCTCAAGACCCACGAAGCGAAGGGCTTTATGCACTCTCGCATCAATTTCCCCTTCCGTCAGTCCCATATTCTTCGGTCCGTAGGCAATATCCTTGTACACAGTCTCTTCAAAAAGTTGGTATTCCGGATACTGAAAAACCAAACCAACTTTAAAAATTGCCTCGCGGATCTTTTTCGGTTTTTCCCAAAGATCCTTTCCGAACAGTTCAATCTTTCCCGATTCGGGGCGCAAAAGCCCATTCATCAATTGAAGCAGGGTGGATTTACCGCTTCCGGTACGTCCGATAATGCCCGTCACCGTTCCCGTTTTTATGTGAAGTTCGACACCATCCACAGCCAACCTGTAAAAAGGCGTTCCTTTTCCGTAACTGTAAGACACGTTCTGAAATTCAATGGCGCTCTCATTCATCTTTCATCATCCCTGTTTTTTCGGCGTATCATATTCGCGAATGCCGCCAAATATCAGTGCGCTCCGGATTTTTGCGCACGCTTTTGATACAACTCCAGAATCGCGTTCGCACATTCCTCCTCCGAAAGCAGGTCGTATTGCAGCGGCGCTCCGCTTTTGGAAAGTTCGTACAACAATTCCGTTCCCTCCGGAACATTCAAACCGACACGGTGCATGGTTTCCACGTGCGAGAAAACCTCCTTTGGGCTGCCGTCCAATATAAATTTTCCGTTATCCATCACCACAACGCGATCCGCTGCCACAACTTCTTCCATATTGTGCGTGATGTGCAAAACCGTGATCCCCATTTCTTTGTTAAGTTTCAAAATGATTTTCATTACTTCTTCCCTGCCCAGAGGGTCGAGCATGGAGGTAGCCTCGTCAAAAATCATACATTTCGGACGCATGGCGAGCAGTCCTGCGATGGCAACGCGTTGTTTTTGCCCTCCGGAAAGTCTGGTAGGCGCATGGCGGGCAAATTCAGATACGCCCAACAACGCCATCGCCTCATTCACCCGTTGCCGGATTTCCGCCGGCGGGTTACCCAAATTTTCAGGACCGAAAGCGACGTCTTCTTCAACGACTGTTGCCACCAACT
>CANQNM010000116.1 GCA_947625265.1 uncultured Clostridia bacterium | reverse complement strand
GCAGCGGAAGGTTTTCAAGGAATTGTCCAAAGAGACGCCAATCCGCCGCCATGAAACTTCAGTTTCTGATGCATCTTCCCAGCACATCGTAAATTCTTCCGGTACGTTTGTCGGACGAAAGATCATAGGAAGAGGCCACAGCGTAAAAATCCTTCTCGCTCATGGTTTCGGAAAGCAGCGAGATGATTACTGCCTTGGTTTCATCGCCAAGACTCCCTAAAAACAGCGCGTCGAGAAGTCGTTCCACGCTGCTTTCCGTGGAAATCGCCGCCAAAGCTTCACATGCCCTTTTTTGTACTGCCGTCGGATAGTTTTCCGTGAGATATAAACCGAGTGTTTCGCAGTCCTGCTCCCGCTGCGCGCGTTCAATGCGCATGCGTGCCACCGCTTCAAAATCGCTTTCCCGCATCGTCATGTTCCTCCCAGTTAAAACTCCGGAAGTTTCCTCCCTTATATAACTGTATATACGAACTTTATAAATTCTATATCAACGCCCGGTGAAAAAGCGGTGATTTTCGGCGATAAAAAGTTCTTTAAAACTTTTGGTAAGACCGCCAAATCACAATGTGCAAGCAAAGCACTTTTCAACGTTGAACATACTGTCTCCAAAAATATGCACGCCGTACAGAAAGCAAATACATGCGCATCAAAACACGGGCACGCGTTGGAATTCCTCCCTTTCGCCGTGTTCTTCTTGAAGTGCGCAGCAAGGACGTTCGGCAAAGCACAGCGCAAAAATCACCACTGACCTTCATCACAATTTCTTTGTAAATTTCCATAACAGAATGAAAATTTTTCGAAGATTTTCAACGTAAATTTCCAAGTAAAGCGAGTGGATATAAAAAATATGAGAAAAAAAATATAAGCAGCAAGTAGAGATATAAGGTGAAGTATAGGGCGGACAGGACAGGAAAAAAGTTTGAGTGGGAGAAAGACGTACAAATTCTTCTCTTTTCTTCTGTTCTTTTTCAAAAAAGTACTTGACAAACGCCCTTGTATGTGGTATGATGTGCAGGCTGTCAGAATAGACGGTGATCTGGCGCCCCATTAGCTCAGATGGTAGAGCACTTGACTTTTAATCAAGGTGTCCGGAGTTCGAGTCTCCGATGGAGCACCAAAAGAGTAGAATCCGAATTGTTTACTTGTCACGAGTGAATGGTTCGGATTTACTTTTTACTTTAAGGAATAATCGTGCCGACAGACTGCCGAGGGATTCTCCCCTTCGGCAGTCCGTTTTATAATGAAATCTTTTGCGAGATACCCGCCCGCCTGATTTTCGTGCTGTTTTATAGTATGATTATAGCGATAAATTGGAATTTAGCGGAGATTTACTATGAGTACAACTTATGAATTTTTGAAGCAATGCGGAGTTTTCTTCGTTTTAACAGCAAAAGAACAACAACCGATTGGCAGACCTTTCGGTGCTATCACGGAAATAGACGGAAGATTGTTCTTTACAACGGGAACGATGAAGGAAGTTTATAAACAACTTAAATCTAATCCGAAAATGCAAATTATAGCAATGAAGGCGGGTACAAGAGTTTGGATAAGGGTTAGCGGTGTTGCGGAGGAGCGGAGTGATTTGCAATTAAAGCAAAAGATGTTAGAAGATTTTCCTGTGTTGAAGAATCGTTTTCCGTCTGCCGACTGCCCGTTTTATGCGCTTTTCGAACTTACGAAAAAACAGGAATTTTTGAATACCAACGGTCAATTTTTGGCGGTAGACTAAATTTCAATTTATAGATTAAATTTCAATCCCTCCTTTTCATAGAGTGGCACAACTCTACGAAGCGTTGGTGCACCATGTTGCCGCAAGCCACAAGGTGGCTTGCGGCAATTTGTTTTAAAATCATCACGTCACTTGGTAAACTCCCATCAGGACGTGCGCCGGTACGGCTGTCGTCGGTTCGTAATGTTTGACGAAAAATCTCACGGTGCGCCCGCACCATCAGATTTGTTCGTTGGTACCTTTAAATTACGTATTTCAATAATAAGTATTGACAAAAAATGAATAGTATGGTATAATCGGCATAAAAATGGAGGGAGTCTTATGCACAACAATACAATCAGCGAAATCGAAGAAAACCTGAAACGCGGAATTCTTGAAATGCTGATTCTCAAACTACTGTGTGAAGAGGATCTGTACGGGTACCAGATGGCGGACATTATCAATACAAAGAGTGGAGGGAAACTCAACGTCAAGGAAGGTTCTCTGTACGGACCGATTTATAGACTTATGGAGAAAAACTGTCTTTCCGAAACCAGGGTCCTGGTGGGAAAACGAAGGACAAGAATTTACTTTCATATCGAACAGACGGGACGCGAATATCTAAAAAAGTTGACGGAAACATACCTCAGAATGAACGAAGGCATACTTCAGATCATAAAAAATGAGTGAATGAAAAGAAAAAACAATCTAAAAACGACTCCAATATATAGATACCTGTGAATTCTGAACATAGAACATTCAGGTTCCCGTTTCAAAAGAATGTTTCATACATACACGCAAAAATTCGTGGGCACGCCTGAAAACCGGACGACATGATCAAAAACGTCTGTCAATAGTACAATGCCAAGGCATTGTCGACGGTTTGTAAACCTCATAAAGCGCCGAACGGTCAATACAAAACGGACGATTCGTAATACGATCCACGCAAACTGCTCACCTGCATTTCACCATTACAACAAATATGCACCACAAGAATGAGCAAAACTGTTCTTGTGGTGCAAAATATTATTCTACACAAGTGTAGACCATCACTACAGGCGGGCAACAATAATCAACATCTTTTAAGTGCAATCCTTTTTCGTACGCTTCACGGACGGTTGACATTACAAAATACTTTGTTGCTTCGTGGTATCTGAAAAGTTCGGGGACGGAGGTCAGATGCTTCGGGATAGGTGTTTTCATAGAAGCAATGAAAGACGTGAATTCTTCACCAATTGCTGATTTGAGTTCTTCTGTTGCAGTTTTAATTACGGCACACAGTTCTTCATATTCCAATTGTTTCAGAACAGGGATTTTCACGCACAACTTGTCCTGCGTTTTTCCGACCAAACCAAGTGTTTCAAATGTGGGTATGTATGAAATAATTTCATTTGGAAAATCACCCCCCACCCTTTCATCGAGAGGAATGTCAGCAAAAATGCACCAAAGAAACGGAATAATATGCTTGAAATAAAGTTCATATGAAAAGCCATATCTATTAGGACTGTCCCACAGCGTGGTATCAAACTCGTAAAGACGAATCCGTCTGGTTCCACCCGTTGCGAATGCTTCTGTAGTACGGTGACCGCCATGTATCACATATTCCGAGGCTTCGTTATATTCTTTCATATTGTATCCGGCATCAAAAGCCATTGCTTGTGCAAACCACCGTCCGCCGTCCCTGCGCTTTGGGAATTTCGGAGTTTCAATCTTACCTGTACCAAAATGCTGAAAATCCTGCAATGCCTTCAAAATTGCGTACCTGTCAAGTTTCGTTTTTTCTTCATTCCCTATAACATACTGAAAGGTCATTTTAGAAATTATATCTGACATTTTACAGAGAATACTCCACATTGTTTCGAAATGCTTATGAACAAAGTCAAGTTGTGGTTTGAATGTTTCGAGCGAATTATAAGGTTTTGTAATAATAAAGTCAGTGTATACCTTGCCACTGTTCATCTGTACCATCAATTCGCCATCAACAAGTTTTTTACTATTGGTTCAATATATGCGGCAGGGATGCCTATAGTTTTAGAAAGCTCGCTGACGGTAATTGGCTTTTCATAAGCAAGAATCAAAAGATTTTGTACAATCAGATCGTCTTCAACAAGTGACATCGGCTCATTTTTTAATCCTTCCGATCCGCCAAAAGACAGATACAGTTTTTCAGGCAAATAGTTTTCCCTTGTTTCCATTTTTCAAATCCTTTCTTTATCTGAGTACGACCTGCGGACAATCGACTTTTTACCGTTCCTTCGGGAATACCAAGTCCCTCTGCAATATCCGAAACACTTTGATTCCCAAAGTAAAAGTGAACCAGAACCTCGCGCGTAATAAATGTGAGGTAATTCAGTTCTTTACGTACTTTGGACGCTTCCTCTGAAGTGAAATACTCCTCGTCCTCTGCCTCCGCAATATCAACGCCCTCATCCAAACACACTGTAACGGGCGCTCGATATTTCTTTCTGAGGTTATCATTATGCTTATGGTAAAGCGTATTGGTAAGCCAAGTTTTCGGATATTCTATTGTTCCGCCTTTATGCAGATAGGCAAAAGCCGCAAGCATTGTGTCACCCACAAGATCTTCCGCATCGCTTGGCGAGTTGCATTTTGATGCCGCAAGTCGCATAAGATAATCATAATATTGAATGATTTCATCGTGTGTCATAAATTTTCCTGCTTTCCGGAATGCTTTTGAACGTTCATCTATATAGTCGTAAGAATATAATTTTGGTTCGGACTTGAATAAAAAATTATTGTGCCGCTCGCTTTGTTGCAAACGGCACATTTGAATCTTATTTGAATTGCTGAATAACGTCGCAATAGCAGTTCTTCGATGGCATCTTAATCTGCTCGGTTCTTTGCGCATAATCTGCGGGCATGGAATGCTTTACAGACAATCAGCGCTGTTTTTATTTCAATGCCAGCCCTGTTAACGGCCTTTCGTGAAAGAAAGGCAGTATCACGGGTAGGCCGGGCTGATCTTCTCCGATAATCGCAAAAGCCTGTATGCCATTTTTCAAAAATACGTCCGCAAAGAATTCGCAGTCGAATTGATAATCTCCGCTGTACATGTACATGTCAGTTTTTGAGTAAACTCCCGGCCATTTATCACGTTTCACGCTGATTCCACCCGAAGGGATAAGCCACTTTGAATAGCCCTGATTGTACAATTCAGCAGCATATTCAGGTTGCGCAGGGTATAAGTGCCGGCAGGAAATAGCATCAGCCTTTTCAGGTTTTTCAGATACGAATATAAAGTTTGATATATCAGAAATGATACGATTTATTTATTAGCCCACACTTCTCAATCATTACGATTTATTCTGCATTATAGTTATTTACCAGATTTTTCTTCCTGAATTGAGAATTATTTCATGATTTTTACAAGGAACACAAAGTTGAATTGGGATAAAAATAAAAAACGGTTGATTTTATTGGTGCACCTTCAGGGATTCGAACCCGGGACCCACTGATTAAGAGTCAGTTGCTCTACCAACTGAGCTAAAGGTGCGTTTCTTTCATTTTACTCTGTCGGTTACTTTTTTTGTTCTTTCCCTTTTTGAAAAGCTCATTGAAAACCGAAAAGAAGAGAAAGGAAGTAATACACAACAAGTATTTTAAATATATTGATTCAC
>CANQNM010000115.1 GCA_947625265.1 uncultured Clostridia bacterium | reverse complement strand
GGTCGCTCTGTCGGGCACAGCAATTTCCGCAGCGGCGGAAGGAGTAGGTGCGCGTCGGTCACAAACAAAATCGCAGATCGTATAGTCGGTCTCGTGTCCAACAGCGGAAATCGTAGGAATGGGGCAATCGTAAATGGCTCTTGCCAGTTTTTCGTCATTGAATGCCCACAAATCCTCTATGGAACCTCCCCCTCTGCCGATGATGAGTACGTCGGCGTTTTTCATTTCTGAAAAATAAAGTACGCCCTCAAGCAGTTGTCCCGGTGCCTCCTCTCCCTGAACGGCAGAGGGGTAGAGCAGAATTTTCGCCGTGGGGAACCTTCTGCCGGTCACATTCAAAATGTCCCTGAATGCCGCTCCAGACGCCGAAGTGATCACCCCCACGCATCTGGGAAATGCGGGGAGCGGCTTTTTGTGTGCCGCATCAAAAAGTCCTTCACCCTCCAATCTTTTCTTCAGTTTTTCGTATGCCGCATAAAGTCCCCCTACGCCGTTTGGCTCCAAATGTTTAACCAAAAATTGGTATCTGCCGTCTTTTTCATAGACAGTGGCCGTGCCCTGTACCAGCACCTGCATTCCGTCGGAGGGCACACATTTCAGCATATGGGCGTAGCCCGCGAACATCACGCAGGCAAGAGCAGATTCGGCGTCTTTCAGGGTGAAATACATATGTCCTGAGGGATATCGCTTGAAATTGGAGATTTCCCCCTCCACCGCCGCGCCAGAAAGCAGCGGCTCGTTTTCAAGCAGGGTTTTCGTGATCTTGTTGAACTGAGACACCGTCAGCACTCGCTGTTGACCGGTTATATAGTCCATTTCTTGCCGCCTTTCCCGGAAATCCGACTAAAACTTTGCGTCCGCGCCTGTATGAGCCTCCTGCGCAAGCAGTGCCGTTCCGCAGGCGTTGTCCGAAGAAAACTCCGGCGCAGCAAAATATCCTTTGAATCTCTTTTCAAGACTTTTTCGAATGACAGAACAACTCATGACCCCGCCGGCATAAACCACTGGCATTTCACCGTACCGTTCAAAAGCATTCTCTGTGAGTTTCTCAACCGTCGCACGGATAAATTCAATGGTATATGCGGCAATCTCCTCCCGGCTTTTTCCCTCCGCCCGCATTCTTTCTGCTTTATTCTCAAGCCCTGAGATATTGCAGGAAAGTTCCCTCACGCACGGGCACGTTTTCGGCGCTTTTTGTCCTTCAGCCAATTTCTCAAGCGCCGCGCCACAGGGAAATTGCAACCCCAGTGAAACGCCGATACGGTCGATCGCCTGTCCGGCGGTCAAATCCACGGTTCCGCCGATTTTCTCAATTTGACGATGCTTCACAAGAAGCATTTCAGTAGTTCCCCCGGACACATGGAAGGCAAGGAAGATTTCGTTTTTCAGATGCTCCCCACCGCTTCCGTACAGTGCGGCCCTGACATGCCCCGCCTGATGGGAAAAGGCATAGACAGGGACTCCCCTGTTGGAGGCAAGTCCCCTTGCCATCAATTCCCCTGCAAGAAAACAGGGCATATAGGATCCTTCCGCATCCCGAGGTCTAGCGGAATATCCAATGGCGGTCAATTCCCTGACCGTTCCCAATTCCTCCATCAGAATCGGCAGATTCTTTATATGGCAAAACAGGGCGTCACTCTGCCGCACGCCCCGCTTGTTTTCTGCCACATATACGCTTTTTTTTAAATTCAATTCTACTCGGCCATCCCTCACAAGAGAGAGAGAAGTGGTGTAGTTGCTGGTATCGATCCCAAGATAAACTCCCATCGGTCACTTGATTCCTTCCCTGTCCGCAACAGTGTTGAGAATACCGTTCACAAAAGCAGGGGACTTCTCATCGTTGTACTTCTTGCACAGTTCCACCGCTTCGTTGATCGATACGCTATAGGGAATGTCCTCCACATAGAGCATCTCAAAAATACATAACCGAAGAATGGCGAGAGAGACCCTTGAAATCCTTTTTACCTTCCATCCGTTGCTGTATTTCTCAATCAGTTCATCGATTCTTGAAAGATTCTCTTTCACGCCCAAAACAACGGTGCGCAAATAGGGATCGTCTTCAAAAGACCGATATTCCATTTCGTTCTCATAAAGAATCGCGGCATCTTTTTCACCGTAAAAGGTCATTTCATACAGGATCGTAAACGCCAGTTCCCTTGCTTCACGTCTTTTCATCGCCATTTTCATACCGCAGTTTTTTGAAGATCAAAATCGGATTCGGGACTGAATTCCATTTTTCCCCGCAGTTTAGGGGATACCATAGGGACATCAACCGCCCTGCAAGGATGTCGACCACCCTGCAAGGATGTCGACCACCCTGCAAGGATGTCGACCACCCTGCAAGGATGTCAAACGCCCTGCAAGGATGTCAAACACCCCGCAAGGATGCCAACTGCTCCGCGAGAACCGTGCCCGCACGGCATGTCCCTTCAGAACAGGGTAAAAATCACTCCGCTCTGCCGTTATCCCGGCATGGCCTGAGAAACTCACCGAATCATCGGCCTTCTGCGGACTGTCCCGGAAATCTGTTCGCATTCACGATTTGATCCTGCCAAAACTTCCTTTTTCCACACTTTTGTGTTTTCTGTCTAAAATATCGCACGGCAGCGGCCGAGCCGTAACAAAGAAAAAAGATAACCCCGCCGTTGTTATCTCTTAACTGTTTTTTGGAGCAGGCAACGGGAATCGAACCCGCATGGTCAGCTTGGGAAGCTGATATTCTACCACTGAACTATGCCTGCATCGTGAATATTTTACCATGCTTTGCGCCCGATGTCAAGAGGAAAAAAGAATTTTTTTACGGAGTAAATTCTCAAAGTAAATGCAACAGTGCAATTTAGAAGTTGCATTTAGTGTGAGAAGGATTTTGTGGTATAATTTAGTCTGAGAAAAGGAGGGCTGAGGCGATGAAAAACAAGCACATGACACTTGATGATCGAATCGAAATTCAAGAGTGTCTAAGCAAAGGGATGACCTTTAAGGCAATCGGAGAAAGAATCGGCAAAAGCCAAACGACGGTCTCCAGAGAGGTAAAAATCCATATGGAGCCATACACAAATTCTTTTGTGAGAACGAATGAGGTTTGTCCCAAACTCTTAAAAGCACCGTTTGTCTGCAACGGCTGTGAAAAGAGGAGCCGCAGCAGTTGTCCGTATAGACGACAACTGTACAGCGCCAAAAAAGCGCAATTCGAATATGAAACCGTTCTCGTAGAATCCCGTACGGGAATTCCCTTAAACAAAGAGAGTTTCTACGAAACGGAGCGCATCATTTCGGAAGCAGTACGAAACGGACAGCACATCTACCACATCATTCAATCCAACAATCTGCCCATATCGACCGCTACGGTGTATCGCCATATCCAAAAGAGATATTACTCGATCACCCAGATGGATCTGCCAAGAGCAGTGAAATTCAAAAAAAGAAACTCCAAGGGAAGCGATTATGTACCCAAATGGGCGCGTGAAGGTCGTACTTTTAACGATTTTCTTGCTTTTGTTGAGGATAACAGCGATATGCCTCTTGTGCAGTTTGATACTGTGATTGGCAGAATCGGGGGCAAGGTCATTATGACGGTTCACTTTGTAAACAGCGATTTTATGATTGGATTATTGCTTGATAACAAAACAGCACCCGAAGCAGCGAATAAAATCCAAAATCTAAAAGCCAAGTTAAAGACTTTTCATATTAACTTTGGGGATATTGCCCCTCTTTTACTTACCGACAACGGCGGTGAATTCAGCATTGTTTCTGCTTTTGAAAACGATCCTGACGGCAACGCTGAATCGCGCATGTTCTTCTGCGAACCGTGCTCTCCTCACGAGAAAGCAGAGATTGAGAAAAACCATACACTTTTTAGAGATATTGTGAAAACCGGAACCTCTTTTGATGATTTTACTCAAGAAACGGTTAACCTGATTTTCTCTCATGTGAACGCCGTAAAAAGAAAACAATTCAATGGGAAAAGTGCCTACGATATGTTTTCTTTTTATTACTCCGAGATGCTGGCATCGGCTTTGGGAATTTCTTTTGTCCCCGCCGATGAGGTCATCCAATCTCCAAAACTGTTTGCTAAATCTAGTAAACGCAACCATACTTGCATTTAGTCTGAGAAATGCCCTTCTCAGGCTTGCTTCGCTATGCCTTGTTTTACTTTTTTCACCGCTTTTTTCTCCCTTTTTTGCCTTTTCTCATACTTACTGCTACCTATTTCTCGTAGTAATTGCAAGGCCTTTGCTACTGTTGCATTTACTTTGAGAATTTACGAATTTTTTTACGGTTTCTGTTGTAACACTGCAAACGCAAAAATCAAAAACGGTGAAAAACCTTGATTTCAGAAGAAAACCGTGTTATAATGGCACGGTGTGAATAAAAAATACAGTCATAGATAACTGATCCCCGATGGGTCGTTTTCCGCACGCCGTCTTTTCGGTGGGAAAACCCAGGACACAGTCAAAAATCCCGACTCCTTTCGGATTTTTTGTGTTCACATGCAAATCGCGCCGCATGGGGTATAGGGTATACGGAGGCAAATGGAATGAAAACCGGGTTTGACAACAACAAATATCTTCAATTGCAGTCTGAGCATATCAGAGAACGGATCGCGCAGTTCGGCGGAAAACTGTATCTGGAGTTGGGCGGCAAACTGTTCGATGACTATCATGCCTCAAGAGTCCTTCCGGGATTTGAACCGGACAGTAAGATCAGAATGTTTTCTCAGTTGAAGGATGAGATCGAAATTGTAATCTCCATCAATGCGGGTGACATTGAAAAAAGCAAAAAGAGAGGAGATTTAGGCATCACCTATGACGATGACGTACTCCGACTGACAGACGCCTTTAAAGCACTCGGATTTCTTGTAGGCAGCGTTTGCATCACCCGTTACACCGGTCAGCCCGGGGCGGCGGCTTTCATCAAAAAACTGAACGCATTGGGCATCAGAACCTACCTTCACTATCCCATTGAAGGATATCCCTACGACGTAAAGAAAATCGTCAGCAGTGACGGCTACGGAAAAAACCAATACATAGAAACCTCAAGGCCGCTGGTTTTGGTCACAGCACCCGGCCCAGGCAGTGGGAAGATGGCCACCTGTCTTTCACAGTTGTATCATGAACATCAAAGAGGAAAAGCCGCTGGGTACGCGAAGTTTGAAACCTTTCCCATATGGAATCTTCCACTTAAACATCCCGTTAACATCGCCTATGAAGCAGCGACTGCTGATCTTGACGACGTAAATATGATCGATCCTTTTCATCTAGAAGCCTACGGATCCATGGCCGTGAACTATAACAGAGATATCGAAGCATTCCCTGTGCTTGAAGCGATGATGAGACGCATACAGGGGAGTTCCCCCTACCGATCTCCCACAGATATGGGAGTGAACATGGCGGGATTCTGCATTTTTGACGATGAAACCGTGCGCACCGCCTCCAAACTTGAAATCCTTCGGCGCTATTACCAGGCACTGGTTTCCATCAAACAGGGACAGGCAGAAGAAAACCAGAAGAATAAGTTGGAACTTCTGATGCAGCA
>CANQNM010000114.1 GCA_947625265.1 uncultured Clostridia bacterium | reverse complement strand
TGACGTTCGGTGAAGTGAAGTGCGCCATTGGGGCGAGGGACGATCTGGGGAGGCCGACGTTGACTCCTACAGAAAACAAGAACAACTTTATGCGATGCATGTGAGGAAGATTGAAGTGGAACCAAAAATCTCAGTAATTATCCCGGTCTATAATGTCGAGCTGTATCTTCGGCAATGCCTGGACAGTGTGATCAACCAGACATACCATAATTTGGAGATCATTGTAATTGACGATGGGTCGCCGGATAATTGCGGGAAGATTTGCGATGAATATGCAAAGAAGGATTCTCGCATTGTTGTGATTCATAAGGAAAATGAAGGTGTCAGCGCTGCACGCAATGACGGTCTGGAAATAGTGACAGGAGATTGGATTACATTCGTTGATTCAGATGATTGGATCGAACCTGACTATTGCGAAAATTTTATACAATTTGCTTCGAACCACCAAGCAGATATGATTTTTTTCGGCGGTATTATTAATGAACACGGTGGTGATGAGTCTGTGATTCGTCGAAGTGTTCAGTCTGAATTCTTTTACACGAAAGAAGAAAATCCCGAAAAATGGGAAATATTGCAAGCAAAGGTGCTTCCATGCAAAATTTCTGATGACCATCTGTCAAATCAACGTTCTTGGGGAGTAGTCTGCAATGTCTTTCATAATACCCGATTTTGGGGTAAAAATAAAATAAAGTTCGACACGGAAATGAGTAGGATTGAAGATGGCTTATTCAATTTTATGATGATAGAGAAAGCTGATAGTATTGGAGGACTTCCATATATAGGTTATCACTATCGCCAAACAAACGAGGAGTCTGTTACTTATAGGTATGTTCCTGGAAGAATCAACAGTTTGTTGTTGTTCTTACAAAAGTTATATGCAAGTAAAGATATTACTAAGATGAAACTGCTGTGTGATGCATTATCCGCTACTATCTTAATAGATTTATACGCATGCCTTGAAAAAGACTATTTTCATATTAAGAATCCTAAAAGCAAAAGGGAAATCAAACAAGAACTACTGAATATCAAACGAGAACCATACATTCAGAAAGCGATTATGGACAAGAACGATTATCTACTGCCAGAAAAAGTAAGACTATTTAAGGTTTGTCTTCAACTGCCTGGAGTATGGAGCATAAAACCGTTTTATACACTGTGCGAATTACTAAAGCGAAATGAAACGTTAAGGCGAACTTTCTCCAACAAATAAGTGGCATCCGATGAAAGGACAGGAATGCATTTTACACTCGGTGTATGAACATGGGCTATATTACGGTAGCATAATTCGGGGCATTAAAAATGTCTGATAGATATATATTTGGAGGTTTACATTGATTGGTTCAAATTCAGATAGCAGAATGAAATTAAGAATATCGAGCAACTATATTCTTGAATCGACGTTTTCGTTTTATCTACTATTATATGGACTCTTATCAGGATATTTTGGCAGGGGTCTATTCTGGTTCAGCGGACTTCTTTTCTTTATGATTCTTTTGCTGCTCAATAAATCAATCTATAGGCAAGCACTTTTAAGCAGTCTCTTTTTCAATCCATCCTTTTATGCTGTTTTCTTTTTAGGATGTGCGAGTATAATATTGGGTTCCGGCAGGCAATATCTGTCATACAACCTTGGGTGCTGGTTAAAAGTCCTTGTTGTTCTGTTCAGCATCATTATTTTAGACAGTAATCCAAAATATGATTTTCGATCTGTGTTGAAGTCATATTTCTATTTGCTAAACTTCTTCTGGATCGCTAATCTGATCATAGTATCCATTCAGTGCACCGGCAATGGATTTATGATCAAGCCAGAATGGTTATCGCATAACTCTTTATATGAGGATCATTGTTCGGGCCTATTTGGTGCAAGTGGTACTCATAGATTAAGCCTTTTTTCTGTTTTCATGCTGATTTATAATCTTGATTTCGCCAAAGACATTCCTTCAAGTCATCAAAAAAATGGAATGTATATATACATATTCGCAACAAATATATGGATGCTATACATTTCGACCCTTAACGACAATAAAACGCTTTTTGCTCTGTTGCCTGTATATCTTTTGTCATACTACCTGATAAGTGCCACCAACGAAGCAGTTTTTAGTAGGCTTAAAAAGTTTGTTAAATTTGTCCCAATTATTATATTGCTTATAGTTGGGGTGATTATTATTTTGAATGTAGTTCCAACTTTAGCTTCATTTATTCAGACCCACATCGTAGAAGCCGGAACGCAGTTTGTGACTTTAGGTAAAAGTGGAAGCAGAGGTTCTATAGAGCGGATTACAATCGCATTAGATGCGTTACAAGCCGGCTATGGGTGGGCGTTTGGTAAAGGGCTGGGTGTTGCGGCGATATCGGAGAGTCAAAGCGGAAATTATCTTGGTTATAGGCATTTTAGTATGAGCAGCATAGGCACTATGACAACACTCGGTGGAATATGGTTATATCTTGCTGTTTGTTGCTTTTACGTACATTTTTTCTACCAATTTATAAAGCTGCAGAAAAAATCTTTTGCCAGATGGCTGCTTTGCTTTCTCCTTTTGGTAGGTCTTACCATGTATACGCCTATATTTGATACACCAGTCAGTATACTGTGGACGTGCCTTGCATTTGTCGTTATAGGAAACAAGGATGCAGCGGCAAATGCATCGTGAGGACAAAATGAAAAAGATAGCTATTATCACTCTTTATGACGATATAAACTTTGGGGACAAACTTCAAAACTATGCTGTTCAAACGTACTTTCAGGGTATTAACACTTGTGTCACCACCGTTGTGGACGCACGGCAGACAAAACCCGCTCGAATTTATCTTAACCCGGTCAAGATACTAAAAAGAATCGCTCATTTTGTCCTTCAGCACTTAGGCTTTGAAAAGGAAAAAATAAAAAGAAAAGAGTTGCAGAAAAAAAGACGCCAGTATATAAAAGGATTTTCCGATGAGTATTTGTCAACTACTCCGCCTGTCAATTATTGGCGCTTGCCGCGAGGCTTTGCAGACCGATTTGATTACTTTGTCACCGGTTCCGACCAAGTCTGGCACTGCTGGAAAAACGACCGCCGCGAGCCGGAATATTTCTTTTTGATGTTTGCCGCCCCTGCTCAGCGCCTGACCGTTGCCCCCAGTTTCGGCTTTGATGAGTTTCCAAAAAAATATCTCAAGACCTACAAAAAAGGCCTTGAGGGCTTTGAGTATCTCTCTATCCGCGAGGAACGCGGTGCAGAACTCATTAAAGAGCTGACCGGCAAAGAGGCCACGGTACTGCTGGATCCCACTATGCTGATCGACACTACGGAGTGGCTGAAGATTCTCCGTAAGCCGTCGCAGTATGTGGACGACAATTATATTTTCGTCTACGCCTTGGGCGGGTTTGATGGGGAAGTCCGGGAGAAGACCTATCAGCTGGCGGAAAGTTTGGGCGCGCCTGTGGTCGACATTATGGACATCGACAGCGACTACTACATCCACACCCGTCCCGATGAGTTCTTGTACTGGATATATCACGCTCGGCTCGTCGTGACGGACAGCTTTCACGCGTCGGTTTTTTCGATTTTGTTTGACCGACCGTTTGTTGTGACTGGCCGGTCGGATATCAAAGGCATGGGCAGCAGGCTGGATACGCTGTTTAATAAATTCGGCATCACAGGTCGGCATTTCGATGACCTTAAAGACGCTTTCGACAGTGCTGGAGAAGCCCGCGAGAGACTGTTTTCTGTGGATTATTCCGGCGTCCCTAGGGTATTGGCAGCCGAGCGCAAAAAGGCAGAGGAATTTTATAAGAAGTGCTTGAGATAAAGGAGTCAGAACAATGAACACCTATTACACCTCAGAAGAAAACACACAGGTACTTATTGCGCTTATGAAAGCGCATAATATCAAAAAAGTGGTCGCGAGCCCGGGCGCTACGAACGTTTGTTTCGTGGCGAGCGTTCAGCAAGATCCCTTTTTTGAGATCTATTCCTCTGTTGATGAACGTTCGGCTGCATATATTGCATGCGGCTTGGCGGCAGAGAGCGGGGAACCTGTTGCTTTAAGCTGCACAGGCGCGACTGCATCGAGAAACTATGTCCCGGGACTAACAGAAGCGTTTTACCGCAAGCTTCCTGTACTTGCAATCACTTCCACGCAGCATGAGGGGAGAATCGGTCAGAATATTCCGCAGGTCATAGACAGACGGGTTCAGATGAACGATCTTGTAAAGCTGAGCGTCAGTATTCCCACTTTTCATTCGGAGGAGGATCGGTGGGCATATACTGTTCAGATTAACAGAGCACTTTTAGAATTGAGACACAATGGCGGCGGCCCGATCCACATCAATCTGACAACGACATACAGCAAAGATTTCAGCATAAAGACTTTGCCGAATGTGAAAGCTGTCGAAAGATACAATATGGGCGATGCTTTGCCAAAACTTCCCAACGGCAGAATAGCCATATTTGTTGGCGATCACAGAAGATGGACGGATCGGCTTACAAAAGCCGTTGACGAGTTCTGTGAAAAATATAATGGAGTTGTTCTCTGCGATCAGACGAGCAGTTTTCAAGGGAAATACCGTATCCTTGCCTCTTTGGTTTCGTCCCAGTCGCAGTATTTTTCTCCATGCCTTGCGCCAAATCTTTTGATTGATATGGGAAACATCTCTGGGGCTTATATATCCTGCAAGCCAGATCAGGTCTGGCGCGTCAATCCCGACGGTGAAATTCGAGATACATTCCGAAAACTTACAAAGGTTTTTGAGATGGAAGAACTTGCTTTCTTTGACGCGTACAACTCTTTGAACCCGTCTAAAGAGATTCACAGAGAATATTATCATGAATTTGTTGCAGAGCGTGCGAAGATTGCGGAAAAAATCCCGGAACTTCCCTTTTCAAACCCCTGGATCGCCCAGCACACGGCAAGCCGTCTACCTGGAAATTCCGTTTTATATCTCGGGATCCTCAACACTTTGCGTTCTTGGAATTTCTTTGAGACGCCCGAAAGCGTGACCTGCTATTCAAACACCGGCGGTTTCGGAATCGACGGTGGGGTGTCTACACTTGTTGGAATGTCGCTTGCCAATAAAGACCGGCTGTGTTTTGGTGTAGTTGGCGATTTGGGCTTTTTCTACGACATGAATGCGCTCGGCAATCGTCACATTGGCAACAACCTTCGCCTCATGGTAATTAACAATGGTCGGGGAACAGAGTTCCGAAATTATAACCATCCAGCGGCGCGCTTTGGAGATGATGCGGATGCCTATATGGCTGCTGCTGGGCACTACGGCGCACAGTCACAAAAGCTTGTGAAGCATTACGCAGAAGATTTGGGTTACGAATATATGAGCGCGTCTAATAAAGAGGAGTACATGGCAGCCGTCGAAAGATTCCTGACGCCTGCATTCACTGACAAGCCGATGGTGTTCGAGGTGTTTACCGACAGCCAATGTGAAAGCGACGCGATCAAGATAATGAATAATCTTGAAGTTTCAGCAACCGGCTCTGCCAAGCAGCTTGCTAAAAATATTCTTGGCGAAAAGGGCGTAAAAGCTGTCAAAAAAATCCTTAACAAGTGA
>CANQNM010000113.1 GCA_947625265.1 uncultured Clostridia bacterium | reverse complement strand
GCGTAAACAATGTCCACGGCCTTTCGGTGGAGGTATTTTTTGATATCTTTCGCCGTAGAATCGTGGTTTTCCCCCAGCGAATGATGGAAGATCTGACTTTCGATTTCATCGCAGGACAGCAATACTGCCCGATGCGTCCGCCGCAGTTTTTGGCTGTAAAATGTTTTTCCGCTGCATATTTTTCCGCATATCAGGAATACCTTTGCCATGTTCTTTCCCCCGTAAATTTCGATCTACAGCGCCGCGATCCTTTGTCCGTTTCTTCAACACTGAAATCGGACACATTGATTTTGTGGGTGTTGAGCATGATTCCGGGTGTTTTTACGCAGAGTGCAGCGCTTCGATTGCTCCGTCTATCTTTCCCTCTTTGCACAGATTCTCACATCTTTCAACGAAATGCGCTCTCAGCGTCACCGTTTTCGTCGAAGTATTTTTTCACGGCGACTGAGCGGGCCACCGATACATTGGCGGTTACACCGCCGTTTACGTCACGTACAGTTCATAGAACGGCAAGACATACTTGGACAGGGAATCACTCGTGTACCGCCATGTATTGCCGTCCGCACTGGGAAAATATCCGCTGCCGCCTTTGATTTCGTACATGCAAAGTTCGTATGTTTCTTTGCTTTTTTGGCAGGAGGAGTATACGGCTTCGATCAGTCTTACACCGTCAGCCCTATGCCGTTGACCCTACGCCGTCGGCCCTACGCCGTCGACCCTACGCCGTCGGCCCTGCGCCGTCAACCCTACGCCGTCGGCGTACTCCACTTCGGCCGAAAATCCGTTCTCTTCGGAATTATTCACCGATAAGAATATCCGCAATTCTCTTGCAGGCAAAACCGTCTCCATACGGATTGATGGCATGCGCCATCGCGTGATAAACCTCCCCATTCTCAAGAAGGGTTTTAAAATGTTGGTAAATGGCATTCTCTTCGGTTCCGACGAGTTTTAAAGTTCCCGCCTCTATTCCCTCAGGGCGCTCGGTAGTATTTCGCATGACAAGAACAGGCTTTCCAAGCGCCGGGGCTTCCTCCTGTATACCGCCGCTGTCGGTTAAAATCATATAACTTCTTGCCATATAGTTGTGAAAATCAAGTACATCCAGCGGAGGGATGATGCGGATCCGGTCACATTCGCCAAGTTCTTCTTCCGCTGCCTTTCGTACAACCGGGTTCATATGAATAGGATAAATCGCTTTGACGTCTGGATGTTCATCTACAATGCGTCTGATCGCTCTGAACATTCCATGCATTGGCTCTCCAAGGTTTTCCCGTCTGTGCGCGGTTATAAGAATCATGCGGCTCCCCTCGGTGGCCCACTTTAGGATGTCTGAAGAATACTCTTTTCTGACGGTGGTTTTCAGCGCGTCTATAGCAGTGTTGCCGGTGATATAAATACTTCCCGGATCCTTCCCTTCCCGTACAAGATTGTCACGCGAACGTTTGGTAGGGGCAAAATGATATTTTGCAATGATTCCCACCGCCTGCCGGTTAAACTCTTCCGGGTAGGGGGAGAAAATATCGTATGTACGCAGGCCCGCTTCAACATGTCCTACCGGAATCTGCATATAAAAGCAGGCAAGCGCCGTCGCAAATGTGGTGGAGGTGTCCCCATGCACCAACACCACATCCGGCGCGACCTCCTCAAGCACGGGCTTGATTCGGTCGAGAATACCCGACGTGATGTCAAAAAGAGTTTGCCCGTCCTTCATAATGGAAAGATCGTAGTCGGGAGTCACTGAAAAGGCCTTCAGAACCTGATCGAGCATCTGGCGGTGCTGACCGGTAACGCAAACAACCGTCTGAACCTCTTCGCGTGATTTCAGTTCGTTCACCAACGGACACATCTTAATAGCTTCGGGACGGGTCCCGAATACAAGCAGAATTTTCTTTCTTTTCACAGTCTTTTACTCTCCTACACGCAGGTAAGTGACAGCCGAGAAATCGTTTTGATCCGAAACGTAATATTCCTCAAGAAATTCTTCAAAATCCTCTGGATTGTCAAGATGCTTCTTGAAATCACTGAGTTTCGACTTTGTAAAAAGGATAATTTTCGGGTGATTCTCCCGAATGTCTTTAAAAATTTCGTTTGCAAATTCTTTTTTCGCGTCTGAGGAAAACCGCCCGTTGGCGTAATAGAAGTAATTGGACGCCGCCAGCCGTTTGGCTCTGTAATAGGAAGTGACAGCAGCTCCCTCTCCGATGAGCAGGACGGTGTCGTCAGGAGAGGAATGCTCTTTTACATAATCGCTGATTTTTATGCATTGGGCGTCCAAATAGGATGTGGTGCCGTCGCGGAGGTTGTTTAAAATATTGCTTCTCAGAGTAGCAAGCGAATTCACGGAGATCACGAAGGCGAACGCCGCCACCGCAGCGTTTGCGGCAAAAGTCTTTGCGCGATTCGTGCAAAGGAACGAGTAAACAGCCTTTGAGAACCATACGGTGGGAAGGAGCATGACCGGTATAAAAGCCATAAAATAATGCATATGATCGGCGCCTGAAACAGAGTTGCCATACAATGTGGCAAAGAGGCCAAAGAAACAAATAAGCAGAAGGGTTTTGAAGACGTTGTCCTGTCCACGCGTTTTATAAAGATAAAAAGGAAAAATTCCGATGAACAGAACAATGATGAGAAAACCGCCGCTGTCTATAAATCTGAACACCATGGCCGAAACATTCGTGATCATCTGCATTCTTGTGATATCGGAAAACGATTCGACCACTCCGAAATATGCCGTGTCAAGGCAGGAAGAAAGAGAACCGGTCACCGCAAGGTAAATCATAATGGGTACAGTGAGAAGAAGGAAGCCGATAAACGCAAACAGCGTCACCTTCCCGAGGGTTTTCATTTGCTTTTTCTTTATCAGGGTGATAATAACACCGAGCACCGCAACGGCGATGAACATGATAATGTTCAGTCTCAAAAGCACAATCGCCGCAATACACGCGCCCACTATCATCATTTCGTATTTTCTAAGACGGTAACCGTTGCAGAAGAATTTAACGATAAAATAGAACGCGACAGCGGTAAACGGCAGCGCCCACTCTTCCGAAAGATTTCCGCCCTCCATAGATACGGTGAGCGGCATAAAGGCAAGGGCGGCACTTATGGCGGCAATGTACCGCGGAACAAAGTACAAAGCGGTCTTATACATGAAGAACAGCGTGATGAAGAGCGCAAGAAATTCGAGAATAAAGATTCCGTATCTGTAATTTATGACGATTCCCAACGCGTTGATGATATAAAGCAACGGGCCTTTATTGTCCCATGCACCGGTATATAGGGGCAGTCCTTTGGTGATCGCATACCCGATATAAGCAAAAATTCCCGCGTCATGGCGAAAACTTTCCCTTGAATAGGGACAGAAAAGCGCGGAAAGCGAAAATGCGGAGGTGACGGCAAGCAAAAACAGGACGGGTACGGCGTGATCTTTCAGTTTGCCCAATCTAGCGTTCATTCTGCGATCCCCCTTTTTCACGGATTTTACGTATGCGCCGAAGTTTCAGCGCGGTTATCAGGCTTTTTTTCATGGTGTTAAACACATGCATTTTACTTTCGCCTTTTTTATTGTCATATCTGAGTTCAAATCCCGTTTCGCCGAACCGTGCCCCGACAATGTACAATTTATATAACAACTCCATCATACAGGCAAAACTTTTTTCAACCACCGGGGCTTTGCCGAACTCATTTACAAGTTTTTCAATGATCTCATAGGTATATATGCGATACCCGCAGGTATAGTCTTTGACGTTGGGAATTTTTAATACCATACTGTAATAATGTTTTGCCATATCGCTCATAAACTCGCGGTGCGCGGCCACGCCCACAATGCTTGAGGAGGGACAGTACCTGGAGGCAATCACACAGTCCTTGGAATCCGCCGTCAACGTCGCAAGCATATCGTGAACATATCGGGGATCATGCGTGTTGTCCCCGTCCATGAGAACCATCAAATCGCCCTTTTCCCCTTTTTCAAGAAAATAAGAAACGGCGGAATTCAGTCCTCCGCAGAGTCCTTTGTTTGTTTCGTGCGCAAGAAGCGTCACATTCTCATACTGGCGGGATTTTTCGAGGATCACATTTTTCGTGCCGTCGCGGCTGCAATCGTCGATGCCCACCACCTGAAGATCGTATCCCTTCGTACAAAGACCGTCCCTTTGAAGATTCCATTTGTCTATCAGAATGCCTATGTTGGGTTCTTCATTATAACAGGGCAAAAATGCGAAAATCCTTTTCATTCAATGTTCCTCCTCGCCGTTATGAGCAGCGGGCATAAATTTTTTTCTTAAAAAATACATGAGGAAAAACGGTAAAACAATAGAGAATCCTTTGCTTACCAAAAATGCCAAAGTTCCGTCGGAGCCGTGAAAAACAAAGGTACGGAAAATATAGACAATCAAATTGGCAAAGATCAGCCCCACAAAGAACGTCCACAAAAAAACAACGAAGGACTTTATATTGTTCTTGTTGTAAACATGTCGCGCGGTGAGGAAATACTGTGTAATGAATCCCGTAACCACTCCAACCGTGTTGGCCGCCACAGACGGCATCCATATTTCACATACGCGGCAGGTCGCGACGTCAATAAGCGTAACAAAAACGCTGATGATGCCGTACAAAATAAACGACTTGTGCAACCGTACCTGCGTTTTCAGAAAATCTATCATTTTTTTCATTTTTTGACCGCCAAACAAAAAACAATATGATTATAGTCATTATAACATATAATTTCGCATATTTCAACAATAAAATCACTGTTTTCAATAAAACAGCAAAAATTCTAGTAAATGAAAGAAGTTTTTGAAATCAACCGCGGCCGTCCGATGAAATCCGTTCCGCGTTTCGCACAAGTGGGATCCGTCGCAGAACAGTTCTCACCGCCGCAGACAGCGGCCGTGCCCATAAAGAAAGAAGCGCCCCCGGCGGCGACCGACTACCGTTTCGCAGGGTATCAGGGTATATTGAGATGCTTTCTGCGCCGCCGAAAGAAACCTATAGGGCTAACACCCTTAAGGCGTCGTCTCATCATACCTGACCGATCGACAAATGGCATGAAAAAGAGTAGGCAGTCCGCCTGTCCAACATCACAAAAGAAATCGAGCGTTCATAAAGACTAATCCCTTATGAACGCCCGATATGCCCCATTACAATAAAAGAGATATTTTTCACGGTTTAATGTATGGATTCGAACCCTCGCATGAAGGTTCAATTGTCCTTGAAAGAACCCCGCGCCTTTCACTCTTACCTCTTACTTCAAAAATCGGTTCAGTGAAAAAGTAAATACTGAAAAGTAAAGAAATAAAAATCGGCAAGTCTCTGGCGAGTCTTGCCGATTTACGGTGCAGGGAGCGGTTTCAACCGCTAATTCAAACCTATCGTACAAATAAAATAAAACCGAACGGACTGCGCCCGTTCGGCTTTATTTGGTCTGAGTGACTGGATTTGAACCAGCGGCCTCTACCACCCCAAGGTAGCGCGCTACCATCTGCGCCACACCCAGATTTTCACGTCCTTTCCCGTAAGCGTAGGTATTATAGCACAACGGTCCGAACGTGTCAAGCGTTTTTTTATTATTTTCAAGAATTTTGCTGTAGTGTTACAATTGATGTGAGACTGAAAGGAAAAAAGGTATAGAAAAAGTGGTTGAGTTCTGATAGAATAGTTT
>CANQNM010000112.1 GCA_947625265.1 uncultured Clostridia bacterium | reverse complement strand
ACCATTTCCCACCTTCGTTTCGGGGACGCACCTATAAAATCCCCCTACTACATCACCAAAGCGAATTTCGTCGCATGCCACAATCAGGCATACCTTACAAAATATGATATGGTTTCCGATGTGAAACCTGGCGGCACGTTCCTGCTGGACTGCGGCTGGAACGCGCAGGAATTGGACGCCAACCTTCCTTCGAAGGTCAAGTCCTACATTGCCAATAACGATATTCATTTCTACACCATTGACGCCACCGACATTGCCATCAAGAAGATTGGCAACGCCAAAGTGAAAAACACAGTTCTTCAGTCGGCGTTTTTCGCTCTTGCCAAGATTCTGCCCAAAGAGGAAGCCATCGGGTACATGAAGAAGATGGCGTACAAGTCCTACATTAAGAAGGGACAGGCGATGGTGGATCTGAACTATGCGGCCATTGATGCGGGAGCGGATGCTTTCGTGAAAATTGATGTGCCCGCAGCGTGGAAGACCTGCGCTCCCGACGCGCCTAAAGCGGAAGCCACCGGCACAAGGGAGGATCTTGTCAGATTCGTCAACACCGTTGTAGATCCCGTGGATGCGATGAACGGCGACAGTCTGCCGGTTTCCGCGTTTGTGGAATATGTAGACGGAACATTCCCGCAGGGCGCTGCCGCATATGAGAAGAGAGGCGTGGCGGTGATGGTTCCTCAATGGAATCCCGAAAAGTGTATCCAATGCAACAGTTGCGCGTTTGTATGCCCTCATGCGACCATCCGTCCTTTTGCCATGACTGAGGAGGAGGCTTCTGCGGCGCCCGCCGTGACCAAGTTCGCGGCAAAACCTGTTGCCAAAACCAACTACAGATTCACGATGGCAATTTCTCCCCTTGACTGCATGGGGTGCACTCTCTGCGTCAAGGCCTGCCCTGTGAACGCGGGCGCTGACAAAAAGGCCGCCGCTGCGGGCGTGAAGGCCGATCCTTCGGAATATGCGATCATGATGAAGCCGCAGGCAACGCAGAGCGAGCAGCAGGCTGCGTTCAACTACTGCGTCAAGAATGTTTCCGAGAAGACCGAACTGATCAATACCACCGTCAAGGGCAGTCAGTTCAAGCAGCCCCTTCTGGAGTTCTCCGGTTCCTGCGCGGGATGTGCCGAGACTACCTATGCACGGCTCATCACACAGTTGTTCGGAGAGAGGATGTACATCTCCAACGCCACCGGCTGTTCCTCCATCTGGGGTGGTTCGGCGCCTGCTACGCCCTATACCGTAAACCGTGAGAGCGGCAAAGGCCCCGCTTGGGCAAACTCTTTGTTTGAAGACAACGCCGAGCACGGTCTGGGCATCGCGCTGGGGCAGAAAGCGGTTCGCGGAAAGTTGAAGGGATATGTGGAAGAACTTTCCCAAAAGGCGGAGAACCCCGACGTCAAAAAGGCTGCGGAGGAGTATCTTTCGACCTTTGACGACGGCAAACGCAACGGCGAGGCCACCGATAAACTGGTTGAGGCGCTGGAAGCGTGCGGCTGTGAACTTGCTAAAAAGATTCTTGCTGAAAAACAGTATTTGTCCAAGAAATCCGTATGGATCTTCGGCGGCGACGGATGGGCATACGACATCGGGTTCGGAGGACTGGACCATGTGCTGGCATCGGGAGAAGACGTCAACGTGATGGTCTTTGACACCGAGGTGTATTCCAACACCGGCGGACAGGCGTCCAAAGCGTCCAACATTGGACAGGTAGCACAGTTCGCGGCAGCCGGAAAGTCTTTGGGAAAGAAGAATCTCGCCGAAATCGCGATGTCCTACGGGTATGTGTATGTAGCGCAGATCGCCATGGGCGCCGATATGAACCAGACGCTTAAAGCGCTCAGTGAAGCGGAAGCGTATCCGGGACCGTCGTTGATCATTGGATATTCTCCCTGCGAGATGCACGGTGTGAAGGGCGGCATGCAGAATTGCCAGTTGGAGATGAAAAAAGCGGTGGAGGCCGGATACTGGAACATGTTCCGCTACAATCCGGCAGCCGAAACCAAACTGGTCATTGATTCCAAAGCTCCGACTGCGGACTATATTGAATTCATCAAGAGCGAGACGAGATATGCCCGTCTGGCGCAGAGTTTCCCGCAAAGGGCCGAGGAACTGTTTGCGAAAGCGGCCGCTCACGCCGCCGCCAAGTATGACAGACTTCAGAAGATGGGAAAATTGTACGAATGACCGGCTGACCCCGCTATATAGAATAGAAGCACACGGATGTTCGAAAGGCCGCCATGTCCATGCGAAGCATGGCGCATGGCGGCCTTTCGCCACACTGAGTATACACAGGAAGATTGAGAACTTCAGAAACCGTATAAAATGAAGAGAGGACATTTTTTATGATGAACAAGAGAACACGTGCTTTTGCACTTTTTTTGACTGTTCTAATGGTATTCCCTCTGATTGCCGGCGCAATTTCTTTTCCCGCCTTTGCCGAACCCACCAATGTGGCGTTGAATAAAAAAGTCAGTGCAAGCGGCAGCAACGTGGCGGCGATTAACGACGGAAACAGGGGAAACTATTGGGACGGGGGAAACTATCCTCAGAGCGTGCTCATAGATTTGGGTGGATACTACAAACTCACCTCTTTGCGCATGATCAACTATAACGACGGTTCAAGATACTACCACTATGACATTTACACTTCGGACAATGGAAGAATTTATAAAAAAATCGTTTCAAAAACCGACAGCGCCATTGCCACCGCTGAGGGGGACACCTATACGGTGAATACGGTGGCGCGCTACATCCGGATCACCATGACATACAACAGCGCCAATCCCGCGGTGCATATCAAGGAATTTGAGGCTTACGGTACCGAGGAAAAGGGATATACGCCTACGGTTGACCCCAATGCCAAAGACCCCGAAGATCCGCAGAACATCGCCTACGGCAAGGATACCCGCGCGGGGGACAACGGAGATCTGTCCGCGCTGGTGGCCGACGGCGATACCACGACCACATGGTCTGCCAGTGACATGCCCTATTTTGTGGACGTGGATTTGGGAAGAATGTATAATTTGACCGAAATCAAGGTCTGGCTTCCAGTCAGCGACAATCGCTGCTGTTACAACGTCTATGTGTCGGAAGACGCGCTGAATTTCCAGAAGGTAGCGTCGGTAGACAGGGAAGCGCCCACTGCCGCAGGATTCACCCACAAGGTGTCTGTCTCCGCACGGTTTGTGCGGGTGCTGGTGACGTCCGTCGGGCAGGGAAGCGGCGGCACGTCGAGGGTTGCGGAAATCAGAGTGCACGGAAGTGAAAAATCGGGAAGCACGAGCACAGTGCGCAGGAAGATGGAGTTTACCTCCTATGCGCAGTGGCTGAAGGAAACCTACGGAAAGAATCTTTCTGCCAATTTTTCCATAGACGATACCTACACAACTGCGGACACCGTTGAGGCGCTTAAAGGATTGGTGGAAAGAATTCTCGGCAGCAGTTACGTCTCTTGGTTTGATTTTCACATCACGGGCGCCGAGGGCAAGGATACCTATACGCTGAAAGACGCCGCGAAGGGAATTGAGATCACCGCAAACACCGGCGTGGCGGCGGCAAGCGGTCTGAACTACTATTTGAAGAACTATTGCAATGTGCATGTGTCCCAGCAGACTAAACAGACCAAAATGCCGTCTTCCCCCGTAAAAATGGGAAAGACGGTCACCAATACCACGCCTTATGAGGTGCGCTACGCGTACAACTACTGTACACTGTCTTATACCATGCCTTTCTACGGCTACGAGGACTGGCAGAGGGAATTGGACTACCTCATGCTGTCCGGCGTCAATCTTATTCTTGACACCACCGCTACCGAGGCGCTCTGGGTGTACTTCCTCCAGCAATACGGCTATACCGCCGACGACGCCCTTGCTTTTGTTTCGGGGTACGCATACAAGGCGTGGTGGCTGATGGGCAACCTGGAGGGCTACGGCGGACCGGTTTCCGATCAATGGGTATATGATACACTGAAACTGGCGAGAGTGAACCAACGGTACATGACGGTGATGGGCGCGCAGCCCTGCCTGCAGGGGTACATGGGTGCATTGCCCAACAACATCGCCGAGAAGGCACAGCAAACATTGACTCAAAAAGGTTTTTCATCCATTGCCGATAGCCTGGTTCCGCAGGGTGGATGGGCGTCTTTCGCACGACCCATTCTCTGCAAGACCAACTATGACGGATACGCACAGATGGCCGCCGATTTTTACGCGGCGCAGGAGTACCTCTATGGGCCGGTTACCGACTACTACGCGGGGGATTTGGCGCATGAGGGGGGCGTGTTGCCGTCGGATCTGAGCAAGGCGACCATGTCCGCAACCATTTTAGAGCACATGATGAAGGCCGATCCGGACGCGGTCTGGGTGCTTCAATCCTGGCAGGGAAATCCCAACAAACAGGTGCTGGAGGGCTTTGGAAAAAACCGTGAGGATCATGTGCTCATTCTGGATCTTAACGCCACCTGTTCTCCCGGATGGCTGAACACCACCACCTGGGGCGGTAAGGAGTTCGGCGGCACCGGATGGGTGTATTGCATGCTTGACAACTACGGTGGGAGACCCGGCATGCACGGGGATTTGAACACCATGCTTACCGGCATTTTGAAAGCGCAAAAGGAAGGTTCCCACATGAAGGGGATAGGCCTGACGTCCGAGGGAACGCAGATGAATCCAGTGTGCCAGGAATTGCTGTGGGACATGGCGTGGCGCACCGAAAGTTTCTCTCTTGACCAATGGCTTGACGACTATGTGGAAAGACGCTACGGATTCGACTCCCCGTCGGCAAAAGAGGCGTGGGATAAGATTTTGCCTACTGTGTACAACTATACGGGCTACCACACCTTCAATGTCAACAGCATCGTGAATACCTACCCGTCGCTTACCCCCAGTTTTATCTCAGGCAGTTATGAGTTGGATTACGACCCACTCATACTGGAAGCGGCGGCGGAACTGCTCATGAAGGATTTCGACAAACTTTCAGCCTCCGAGTGTTATATCTACGATGTGGTGGATCTGTTAAAGCAGATCCTGTCCAACACACAGGTTACCTATTTTGAGACGGCGATCAAGGCATACAATGCCGAGGACTACCCCAATTTCTCAAAATACGCGAATAAGTTCCTTGAGGCCACGCTGTTGCTGGACGAGGTTTCAAAGTTTGAAAAGGATTCCACCGTTGCAAGATGGCTTGAAAGAATTGACAGTTGGATTGATGATGAACGCACAGGGGAGTATGACGATTTTACAAGAGACATGATGCGGTACAACGCCAAGATCCTTATCACCGGCTGGTGCTCCGGATCGCTGCACAACTATGCTTACCGTCAATATGCCGGAATGCTTGCCGATTCCAACTATGTGATGTGGCGTGCATTCTTTGACAGTCTTGACGCGGGGCTGGTATCGGGCAGCGCCAACCTACCCACCAATGCTTTCTATTTCAACACCCAATGGGAGTGGGCGGTTTCCGATGAGGACTACGACGGAACGGTCCCCGCAGCGAGCGGTCTGAAAAAACTCTATGAAACAATCAAAAACGAGCACAGTTACGCGCAAACCAAGGGGCTGAGGATCGTAGATACCAATATCGCGGGCAAAGGAACAGCCTACGCCTCAACGGCGAAGCCCGATTATCCCGCATCCGCCATTCGCGACGGAAACACCGGAACGCTTTGGATTCCCACAAGCGCCGAGGTGCCCGCATACGCGGGGGTGAAATTCACAGA
>CANQNM010000111.1 GCA_947625265.1 uncultured Clostridia bacterium | reverse complement strand
TGCGCGCGAGAAATGAGAAGAGAGGGCAGGAGATGGCAGACCAGAAGAAAAACCTCACGCCGGGGGCGGACAGCCTTATCGCCGATATTTCGGATGTTTCCGGACAGGTAATCAGTTCGACGATCACCGGGTATTCGGGCAAAAGCGGCTGGGCCGATTGCGAAGGAGATGTGCGCGTCCATTTTGACGGTATCCGTACCCCACAGGTGGAAAGCGACGGCAGCGAGAGTTATTCCTGCTATGGATGGGGCTTTTGCAGCCCGCCTCAGTGCAATCCGGTGAGCGGATATGACGGAAGGGAGGCGGATCGCCACAGGGATTGGAGTATGGTGCGTCATCTGCCGGGAGATTGCTACCCTTTTTACGGAAAACTGCATTTTGGAATAGAATCCTTCGGCCATAACGACGCTGACCGCGAGATGTACCATTCCGGCGCGGTGTTCTTCTACGGGCACAGACGGACAGAACAGACGCTTTTGTGTAAGATAGAAAGGGGAAAGGAAGAACTGACTTCCTTTTTTGAAGGAGATGAAGACCATATTGCATGGACATTGCGGGGGAATCGGGGAGAAAAGATGGAAATCTCTCTTCCCGCAAAGGATTTGCAGTGCGCCCGTGAGATTGTTCTGCGCAGGGTCAGCGATCAGAAATTCGGGAGGCAGATGGCAAAGGTGTTCGTTTGCGGTACAGAACTTTCTACGCCCTGGTATGCGCCCGATCACAATTCCTTCAAGCGCTTTCTTGAGGATGAGTATGTGATTCCGGTAAAAGATTTTCCAAAGGAGGGGGATATCCTTATCGCGATTGAACCTCAAAAATGCGGCGGCATGATTTCCTTCAATCAGTTCGGCATAGAGGTTTACCGCAGGTAGAGGCGCTAAAAACGAACACGTGAGTGCGCTGCAGCGTTTTGTGGCAGGGAGTTTCGTTTAACCGCTATAGCGGGGACGAACAGAGACACCGCAAACACGGAAATGAAAAATTTTACTGGAATCTCTTTGAAAATCCACTGTTGCCCCATGCATTTTCAGAAAATACGAATTATACGCAAAGATATTTTGATAAATTTCCTTGCCTTGAAGGTGAGAACATGCCGCACGACCGCGGCGGTGCGGCGCCGATCTTGAACCGAAACCTTAAAAACTGTGGAAAAGCGCTTCCGTCCCTTGATTTTTGACTTTTTGTATGGTACAATACAAAAACAACCGCAATTCCATCGTTTGAAAATTCAAACTGCGTTTCTTTCGATGGTATACACCGCTTGCGGATATTTAAAAACCGCTTTTTGGGGAATATGAGCGTAGAACTTCCGTAATGCATGCAATTATATAGTTTATTCCAGCGTAAAAGTTATATGCAAAATGACCTGAGCGGTAGAAAAGGAGTGAGATCTATGGAATTTTTGGAAAACAGTCGCCTTGTTTCCTTCCTGTACAACGAAACACCTTTTGAGGAGTGTGGATTTCGACAGGAGGTTTTTGAGGAAAAGAACATCAAAACAACGGTCTATACCCACCCTGACGGACTCAAAGTTACCAATATTCTGAGAAAACTCGATACTTACGGGGCTTACGAATGGGTCAACTGGTTTGAGAACACCGGAGATAAACCTACCGGAATTCTTTCAAGAATTTGGGACGGCGACTTTGCTTTTCCTCTGGAGAAAGAAGAACCCCGTCCGGGAGCGTATCTGCCCGATCCGCAGCAGTCGGTGCGCATTTTTTCTCCCAGAGGTTCCGACTGGTCGGCCGATGAATTTTCCTGCGATCCGGATTTGTTGGTAGGGGAGCGTTACCCTACGATTCTGTATCCGGGAGAAGCACGGGAATACAAGCCGTCGGGCGGACGTTCTTCCTCGGGGGCGCACGCGCCGTTCTTCAATATTTATCAAAAGGGCAGAGGGGTGATCGTGGCGCTGGGATGGACGGGTCAGTGGCTGTGCAGAGTCTTGCGCGAAGGGGAGCACGTGACGGTGAACACCGGCATTGAAAACACTTCTTTTCGGCTGTTGCCGAAGGAAAAAATCCGCACCTCCTCAACCGTGGTTCTGTTTTATGAGGGAACGCCCGTGCATGCGCAGAACCTTTGGCGGCGTTTAATAAAAAATGAGTATTCTGTGATGGGAAAATCTGAAAGACCTGCGCAGGGTCCGTTCTGTCTGGTACTTTGGGGAGGAATGACCACCGCCTCAATGATTGACAGAATTAGAAAGGTAGGCGCGAATGATCTGCCCTTTGAATATATTTGGATGGACGCCGGATGGTACGGCGACGATACCGCTCCTTCTCCTGATGAATTTGAGGGGAACTGGTATTCCTGTACCGGTAACTGGCAGGTCAATTCCACCTATCATCCTGACGGACTAAAGGACGTGGCAAAGGAGATTCAGACGGTAAACAGGAAGTTTCTTATGTGGTTTGAACCGGAGAGAGCCATCCGGGGAACACCTGTCACAGTGGAGCACCCTGAGTATTTTCTTGAACATCCTACGGCACAGACAAGAAATCTTCTCCTGAATCTGGGGAATCCCGAGGCATGGGAATACTGTTTTGAACTGGTTTCTCAAAAAATCGAACTTTTTCAGATTTCCTGCTACCGACAGGATTTTAACATGGCGCCTTTAGCATACTGGAACGGCAACGATGGGGAAGATCGGAAGGGAATCACCGAGATTAAGTATATCATGGGGTTGTATCGGTTGTGGGATTCGCTTCTTGAACGTTTTCCTCATCTGCTCATAGATAATTGCGCCAGCGGCGGCCGACGGATTGATATGGAAACTTTACGGCGTTCTATCCCACTGTGGCGCAGCGACGCCCAGTGTCCCGCCAACTTCCCGCCGGAGTTTTCTCAGGCGCACACTCTGAGTTTTTCATCTTGGATTCCTTATTCCGGCACGGGTACGGGCAGACAGATTGGAGACGTCTATCGCTTCCGCAGCAGTTATAGTCCTGCCATGACTACGAATTTTGCCTTATCTGAAAAAGAACCCTTCGGAGAAAGACAGGAAGATTTGGATTGGATCAAAAAATACGGTGAAGAATATCTGCGCGCCAGACCCTATTTTTCGGGGGATTTTTATCCGCTTACCAAATCTTCCAGCGCACAGGACGTCTGGTCTGCGGCGCAGTTTGAACTGCCCGAGAGGCAGAGCGGCATTGTACAGGTGTTCCGGCGGCCGCAGGCGCCATACGCCGAAGCAGCGTTCGCATTGGGGGGACTTCAGGAGGGAAGGATCTACACCTTTACCGATGCCGACGATGGAACGACTTTTGAGGTGTCAGTGCAAACTCTTCAAAAGACCGGATTTGTTGTCCGTATTCCTGAAAAGCGCTGTGCAAAGTTGTATTTCTACAGTTACAAAGCCACGGTGTAAATGTGCAGAAGTTTTATAGAATGCCGGGAACTCCAGTCCTGTTGACTGAAGTTCCCGGCATTTTAAAAGAATGAGGGATTGTCCGCCGAAGTTCTTGGAATACCAAGGCGCTTCGGAAAATTCTCCTTTGCAAATTTCCGATGCCTTTTGTTTCCGGTATTTTTGCTTTGCCTCGTGTTTACCAAGGCAGAATCAAAACGGTCACCCCCATTCTACAAAATATCCATAAAATGCAAACGAGACGGTTGAACTGTCCCGTCGCCCTTTTCGGTGTTTGCCTGAAAAGTTTACGGTGACGCCGGAATACCTTGATACATGATACATGATACGTGATAATGGATGCGCCAGCAAAGGCGCCGGTACCTTTTATGGATATAAACTTGTGTAAAACACAGGATTTTGGAAAAAGAAGAACAGTTTTTTTATTTATTCAAAAAAAATACATAAATATGTGGTACAATACCAACCGGTTCACAAAAATTGGCGTTTTGAGGGGTAAAATAGCGTTTTGAAAGAGAAAAACGCGGAATGCGTCCCCTCGGGAGACGTATTCCGCGTGTGGTTTTTCTTCTTATGGCTGTTTGGTTGATCTCAGACGGTTTCATTCGCCTTCTGTTTTTGGTCTAGCGAAACGGAACTTAAAACCTCAAGTTCGAACCAGAATGTGGAGCCTTCTCCCGGTTTACTTCGGACGCCGCAAGTGCCTCCGTGCGCCTCTACGATGGTCTTTACGATGGAAAGACCAAGCCCTGTCCCCACCGTTGCCCGTTTGTGGGTTTTGTCCACCTTGTAGTATCTTTCCCAGATAAGGGGAAGTTCTTTTTCATCGATGCCTTCGCCGGTGTCGGTTACAGAGATGCGAACCCGGTTTTTATCGACACTTTGAACCACGGTTACTTTTTTGTCGTCTCCCGTATAATTCACGGCATTGTTCACCAGGTTGTAGACCACCTGCATCAGGCGCGTGTAATCGGCGTTGACGGTGACCAGTGCGTCATACTTGAATTCAATGTTGTATCCTTCCCGATCCCGCAATTTGTTGTATCTGGTCAGTTCGCTCTCCACGCAGTTGGTGAGTTGGAGGGGCTGCAAAACGATGCGCGCGGTGCCGGCTTTGATTTTGGAGATGTCCAAGACGTCGTTGACCAGTGCCTTCATGCGGTTGCTTTCATCAATGATGATTTGAAGATTCTCTTCCGTATTTTCATCGGGCAGATCGCGCATAGCCTCGGCGTACCCGGCAATCAACGTCAGGGGAGTGCGCAGGTCATGCGAAATATTGGCCACAAGTTCCTTTTGGAGATGGTCTACCTTCGCCAGTTCAGATGCTGCATAGTTCAGAGTGTCGGATAGTTCCGCAATCTCCCGGTATCCTTTTCTTTCAAATTTTACGTCGTAGTTGCACTGGGCAAGTTGTTTGGCGGAACGATTGATTTCTTCGATGGGTCTGGTGATCCACACGGCAATGAGCAGTGCGAAAATGATTGCGGCGATCACCACGGTGACACTCACGTAGAGCATCATCATGTTCAGTGTCTTTACCGTAGCGTCCAAAGGTACCACTGTGGTGTTCAGGAAATACGCCACAGTTGACCTGTCGTCTTCCTGTTCCAATATCACGCGTGTCAGGTCATCCCCCGCTACCTTGGCGTTTGAGTCATTTCTTGAATCGATGTACGCCGATCCTCCGGCTTTTTCAGCCTGTTTGACGGTGTCATAGATCAACGCCTGCTTTTGAATGTTTTCGATGCCCGCGCCGGGCCGCCCAAATATGTCGGATCCGTTGATTGCGAGCAGACGGTGGACAAGACAGTTGCAGTTTGGTTTGGCCTCAAAATTGGCGATGACGCTGAGATCCCTTGGATTCTCTTCCAGTCGATAGATCACCACACAGATGCCGTCTTCCCGGAGTTTTTGGGCGGTTTTCGAGCGTTCGGAGTCCCCTTCGGTTTGTTCCAACTGTTTGCCCCCTTCCACGAGTTCTGACATCTTGATGTCGGTGTAAATCTTGCCAAAAAAGATGTTTTGGGCAAAACGGATAAAGAGCAGACTTACCGAAGTGAGCAGAACGAGAATGAGAATGAGTTTCCATTTAACGCTGTACAGTTTTGCTCTTTTCGGTTTCTTATTCTGTTTCAAAACGGTACCCCACGCCTCTGAGCGTCACGATGTATTTCCCGTATTCCCCCAAACTTCTGCGGAGAAGTTTGATGTGGGTGTCCAGCGTCCGGTCGTCTCCGTAAAAGTCGTAGCCCCAGACTTCGCAGATCAGTTTTTCTCTTGTGAGCGCAATATTGGCGTTCCGTATCATGTAGAAGAAGAGTTCATATTCCTTAGGGGACATGTCAAGACGCCGACCGTTCACTGTGACGATCCGTGCGGTGAGGTCTGCCTTCAGGTCGCCGAGAGTG
>CANQNM010000110.1 GCA_947625265.1 uncultured Clostridia bacterium | reverse complement strand
GATCTCATAAAACGTAAATTCCATGAAAGTGGTATGCAGACGTTCAGCGGATTTATCCGCACGATGATTTTGGAGGGATATATCGTGAAAATTGATGAATCGAAGTTTCAGGAAATCCATAAACTTGCGACATCAGTTGCAAGAAATATCAATCAAATTACTACCCGTTTTCACGATACAGACAGACTTTATGAAAATGATATTGCCGAACTGAAAGACGGCATAAATCAATTATGGAAACCTTTGATTTTTCTGCAACGGGAGATTCTGAAAATCAGGCATTAAAGATAAATTGCAAAAAAATAGACCGCATCAGCGGTCTACCCAATCAAAGCAAATTTCAAGCTATTCTATTTGATTTTTTTGCACAAGCGTCAATGCTCACACCGTGCCATTATTCGTAACATCTTCCGTGCTGTCAGACTGTTGAGATTCCGGTTCAGTCAGCACTTCCTCGGTTGTTGCATTTTCTTCACTTTCCGAAATTACCTCGGAGGATAGTTCGGTTTCTGCTGTTGGTTCAGCGAAAGTAGTTTCTTCTGTAGTCGTTTCTGGAATAACGTAATCTGCCGGAGGGATACGCAGAATTGTGCCGGCTTGTAGCATATCGGGATTTGTTATTTTGTTGTAAGCAATGAGTGCCTCAACCGTGGTGTGGAATTTTTCCGCAATGGAGGCGAGTGTGTCGCCGGGCTGTACCTGATAGACCGTTGTCGGCGTTTCCTCAACAATACCGGGGGGTTCTTCGTCGGAGGGGGTAAAGCTGATAATAGTATTAAACTCTATCGGAATAACATCCCCATTTAAACCAGGAAACGAAATTTCCCCCAAATCGTATCTTCCGAAAGTCGTACTGACACCGGAAACAGTCACAAGAATAATCAACATTGGAAGTAAAAATATCTTTTTACGATTATTTTTCATTTATGACTCCTCCTCCTTCCCCTTTGCCTGTTTTACAGTGGTGAGAGTGATAGCATCTTCAGGTTCCCCAACATCAGAACCACCCAAAGAAATAGATAGTGTATCAGCCAAAGCATTTTTATTGCATTCTCCGAAATCCAAAACTATCGCACAAGTTGTCTCTTCTTCCACAAAAATCGCTTCCTCATCGGTAGAAACGTGGATGTTATCATTTTCTTTGGTTGGAAATCCATCTTCATAAAAAGGAAACTCTTTTTCTCCAGCATATAGGAAAACCTTCATCTTGCTAAGATTCCCAGCATCCAAATCACCAATTCCACTAATGTGTGCCCAAAAATCCAGACCGCAGGTTACAGGCACCTCGCTGTTATTGATTATATTAAAAGCGTAGAGAATAACCTGATTATCAGGATCATCTACCGTAAAACCACCAGCTGATTGGCGACTATCATCATCAGGATCCAATGGCTCTACTTCAATATCCTCCTCCGTAAGCCTTGCCACCATCAGCGAGGGAATCCCCGAAACGTCCGGTGACGAAAGTGTAAATTTTGAGAACGAGCCACCGACCAAAAGCGTGGCGGTAATCATCAGCAAAACAAGGCAATATATTCCCAAACGAAACAATTTATTTTTCAAGTGTTTTCCCCACCTTTCGTATGATATAATCCGGAACAAAGAGCAAAGTTCCGCCAAAAAGCAGAATCGCACAAAGCCCCGGCGGTGTCTTTAACCAAAGAATCGTGCCGCCGACACCGGGCAGCACCGCCTGTACTTTTCCGCAAATTTTTGATACAGGGAACGGTGTGTCCTCAACGTTGTTTGCGTCGCCTTTCGTGACGGCGTTTCCGTTTTCCAGAGCCGTAAGCCGATGCGTGACAAGCGTGCCGTTCTCGTCCTCATAAGTGACAATTTCCCCGATTTCATAGTTTTTTTCACGTTGAATGAAAAGCAATGCACCCACGGGAAGTTCTGGCTCCATACTGCCCGAAAGTACCACGGCACTGCCCCAGCCGAAAACCGTAGGCAGGGGATTTCCCGTTGTTTTCGCAATCAACGTGTACCCGAACAGCCCCACAATCAGCAAAAACAGCACCGCCAGAATTCCTGATATTATTTGCCGAATACGCTGTAATCTATGCTTCTTCATTTTCCTCATCATCGTTTCTACGCCACAAAAGCAACGTCAGAAACATTGTCAGGCAGGAGCATATCAGCAATGCAATCAAAAACGGAATATTGCTGTTGTCGCCTGTTTTCGGAGAGCGTTCATTGGTCTGCATAGAACTGTCATTAAACTGTGAAAAATTGTTGTCAGTTTGTGCAGAATCATTACCAAACTGTGACGAATTATTGTCTGTCTGTGGCAAACTGTCACCAGTTTGTGAAAAACTACCATCTATCTGTGTAGAATCGTCATCATTTTGGCGTGAACGGTCGTCCGACTGCGAAGAACTGTCTTTTTGCGGAGGATTTTTATTCTCTTCTTGCGGAGAAACCGCCCCGCCGTTCTGCTCGGCGGTATAACTTATTTTCAAAATATACGGCGTTTCAGCAGAATTACTGCCTATTTCCGTATCAAGTTCATCATCGCCCTCAAAATTCCATTGCCATTCCAGCGTGTAGCCCGTTTTTGAATTGTTCGCCAGTTCTTCCCTAATATCGGCAAGTTCGGTGGCAGGTGTCCAGTTTTCATTGAGATAGCCGTCACTGTCTTTCAGCCGAAATTCCAGCGGAACGCCGTTCAGGTTCTCTTCCTCGAACCCGATTTCATATTCCATCGGAAAATCGGAGATATTCTGCACTGTAAAGGTATAACTGCCCTCACTGACGGGTGCAATGATGGATTTTCCATCAAATTTTGCATTTGCAAAAATATTTAATTCTTTCAGCTCCGTCCAGCGTTTTCCGTCCGAATCCTGCACGACAAGAAACGCCTCATCGCCCGAAGTCGTGTCCGCCATTGCTCTGCCCACGCAGAAAGACGAGAGAAACGCACTCATTCCCAGCAGAATCGTCAAAGATGCAGCCGCACAGGCAAAGAAAGGTCGGGTTTTTGTTTTTTGTATTTCCATAGTATCCCTCGTTTCTTTGTTGCTTTAGCTTGTTTTGCCGTCTGATTGCTCTGCGGTAATTTTCAGTGTACCAAAATTGACTTCAATTCGATCACCATCGATTGAACTTTTTCCCTTTTCTGTATCTTCAATATCATTTTCACCTTCTCCAAACTCCCACTCATAGCAAACATAAATATATGCAGTAGTGCCTCTCGTAACTTCGCCTTCCGCTTCAGCGGTAATTTCAGCTCCATATTCAAACCAATCAACACTGCCTTCTGATGGTTCGCTTTCTTGGACAACGACACCAAAAAACATACCGGTTGAATCTCCATTGGTCACAGTCGGTTTTAATGAACTGTAGTCAACTCTTATTTTTGCGTCCACTTCGCTTTTATTCTCAACAGGTATTTCAGCATAACCCCATGTTCCCGGTGCAATTGTTCCGTTTGCGGGAGGTTCTGCGCTTGCGTCGGCTTCATATTCGATATGCCAATCAAGCCCGCTCAAATCAATTGGTGAAACAACACCAAGCTGTTGCTCCGCAACCTCTACATCCCAATTTGCCACGGTCAATTTCAGACCCGACGCCGTGCCGCTGCTTGTGTATTTCGCCATAGTTCCTGAATTTATGCAGGTTGCAAGCATTGTGGCAGCCGACATCAGGCAGGCAATTCTTAAAAATTTTATCTTGGTCATATAAAACCTCCTGAAAAATTTTACTTAAACCTTTAATGATACAGCCTGCCGGTTTTGCCCGACAAGCCGCACCGTTAAGGGTTTAATCTACCTGAGTAGCAGTTATAGCGAGGTTGCCAAGTGTAAGTTTTTCAGCCTTTTCTCCAAGTTCTGTGTCTTCGCCGTCGTATGTTCCTTTACCTTCATCATCGAAATCCCACACAAAAGCTACAGCAATTGTGGCAACGCCTTCAGGTTTAACGTCAGCCACAGTAACTTTCGCTGTTTCAGTAGTGATTTCGGGAACAGAAGTAGTTCCCGGATCTTCATCAAGCACAGTAACCTTCATGCCAGTAGGCAGACCAGAAACTGTCTTTGTGAAATCGGCGGTAATGTCAGCATTAACCTGACCTGCATTTTTAATCTCGATAGTAGCGTAGCCCCAAGTACCCGGAGCAATCATGTTTTCAGTAACATGCTTCTCTTCATAATCAGGAGAAGTAGCAGTGTCCGTGTCATAAATAGTGAACGGAAGTTCTGCCATAGTCAGACTCTTGAGTTCAGTTTCATCAACTGTAATACTCCACTTTGCAACCTGTGCTTTAGCAGCGATTCCGGGTTTAGACGATGTGTATTTTGCCATAGTTCCCGCAACAACGCAGGTTGCGAGCATTGTGACAGCCATCATCGAACCCGCAACTTTCAGAAAGCCGTTTTTCTTGTTTGTGTTCATTTCAAAACCTCCAAAAAAATTTTAATTTATGTAATTTCCGTGACTGTGTGCCACGGCTATCACCTAATTTTCCCCATTTTCGGGGGATTTTCTCTTGCGTTCCTTAATATGTGACGGCAAGAGAAACAGCAAAAGGACAAGGAATATCGGCAACATCACGCAGAGCATCATGCCGACGGGCGTTTGGATAAACATAAGCACCCTGCCCAGCCCGTCAAAATGCGTGACGTAAATGCCGAGAATCTGTTCAGGACTGACCGTGTCTTTGTCGGGCGTGTTGTTGGCGTCGCCCTTTGTTTTGTAGACGGTTTTTCCGCTATCCTCCACGATTTCATTGATACGGTGCGTGACGTAAACGCTCCCGCTGTGAAAGCAAACCACATCGCCAACATTATAAGAAGCATTATCAGGCGTGTTTCGGACAAGCACCAAATCGTCCTCGTCAAACAGCGGAATCATACTTCCGGTTTCCACCATGAGCGGCGTATAGCCGAAACAGCTCGGCGGAATGTCGGGGTGCATTATTGAACTGACCAGAAGTGTCGAGGAAATCAGAAACCCCGGCAACAGCAAAATGCACAATATAATTCCGATGATATTGCAGACCGTGAAAACTTTTTTCTTTTGGGGAGGTGCTCTGCGCTGGGAATCTGTATTGATTCCGTTTGTTATTTCCATACGGATAACTCCTTTCTTCCTGTTTACAACATAAACAGTATTATGTTGTAATTTTTTCATAAAAAGACACTCCCGACTTGTGGGAGAGTGTCCGAAAGCAAAAAATGAGTACAGCAAACCAAGCCTTTTTGATTTTTTATACAAAAAGGCTCTCTTGTGATGCAATATTTTTGACAATTTGTTAGAAATTTTCTAAAACCTATTGCAAAATGGATAGAACCGTGTTATAATTTGCATATGTAAAGAATGGCTCTGCCATTTGAATACAACATAATACTGTTTATGTTGCAGTCGTCGGTTTCGGCGACTTTTTTTCTGTCAGAATCATAAAATCAGGTGCATAGCTTCCATTCTGCGGAGATGTTCCATTCCAGTGCTGACAATATAAATCCGTGTTGTATTGATACTGCTGTGACCGAGAATGTCCGCCAGTTTAGCGATGTCCTTTTCGATTCTGTAAAACACTCGTGCGAACAGATGACGGAGATTGTGCGGAAAGACTTTCTGCGGATTCACGCCTGCATCTTTGCACAAATTTTTCATCTCCCGCCAGATATTTGTACGGTTTATTGGCTTGCCTGTGCGTGTCACGAAAACAGCACCGGACTGTATATTCTTCTCCGTAATATAGCGGAGCAACTTTTTCTGCAAGGATTTGACAAGAAATACTGTTCTTGTCTTGCCTTTGAGTGACACAATTGCTCTGCCATTTTTCACCGC
>CANQNM010000109.1 GCA_947625265.1 uncultured Clostridia bacterium | reverse complement strand
ACGAATCTCCACCCGCACTGTCACCTGCGGATTGTTCACGTCCACCCGAAGGCGGGGACAGACCGAAAGCAGCGCCCCACCCACCTGTGCCGACAGTTCCGGGGACTTGACGGGAAAGGTTTTGTCGCTTCTTTTCGCTTCCGCCTTGAAAGTGCCCGCCCCTTCCACATAGCGGGGGAGATATGTCCGGGCCGCGTGCAGGATCTCTTCCATATTTTTGCCCACGACGCACGCCCTCGTGACGCTCACAAAACCGAACACCGTTTTTGCCCGCTCAAAGGCCAACTCCAGGTCTTCGTTTTCGTCCAGCGGCTCTATATACGCGGTGGACTGTTCCTTGTAGACCTTGAAATTCCCGCAGCCCTTCAGCCGCCTTTCCAATTCCCTCATCAGAAGATTTTCAAAATATCCCCGGTTTAAGCCCTTTAAAACGATCTCTCCATATTTGCAAAGGATCACTTCCTTAAATTTTTCCAATTTCCCTTATCCTCTTTTCTTCTCTTTGGTTCTTTTTCTCCTGCCGTGCCGCCGTTTTGTCCGCTTTGTCCCGTTTCACCGGATTCTGCGCACCTCTCTCTTGATGGGAAGTTCTTTTTCACAATAGTCCAGCACCGTTTCGCACTCCTTCGGTCCCTCGGTCGTAAAAATATAGTGCTCGTTATATATTCCCGCCTCGCGCAACAGCCGCATTCTGTCCCCCATGTATATGGGCAGACTGTTGAAGACCACCTCCCTGCCCCCCTCTTTCAAGACGGGAAAAATGACATTCCTTCGATCCCTAAGAGACGTGGCGCCTATCGGTTTTTCAAGTGTCATGAGCGGCAGTCTTCCGTATACGATAAAACTTTTTTCGCCTCCGATGTCCCTTACCTGTGGGAGGATCAGTTCGGGGGAGAGAAGCACATCCTCAAACAGTTCCTCAAAAAAGGCGGCGCAGGCGCCGTTGGTAACGTTCAGTCTGTAGTCTCCGTGAAGCACGAACCCCAGTTCTTTTGCCAGGGCTATGTGCCCAATGTTCCCTACCAGCGCGTGTCGCGCCCCCTGCTCCTTTGCGCTTCTCAACAGTTTCCGAACTTCGGGCAGTTCAAGGTCGGTGATCACCGGAGGAAAGAGCACTCCGTTCGCCCTGCTTCCGTCGAACCGGTCAAGAGGCAGATAGATTTCGGAAAGATATCTCCCGACGTTCTCCGGAATGGAGGACGCCTTATAGAAACGTCCGCTTTTTCTTTTTTTCGCGGGCGACGGATTTCGTTTGACGCCGTAGGGCTCGAAATTCCCTTCGTCTTCCCGGCAAACGAGAATGGGAACGTTTTCGGTTTTTATCGCCTTCATGCGCACGCCGGTTCTTTCGCTGTTTCGCTTGTCGTTCTCGGTTCTTGTGCCCAGCATTTCAGAGGTACGCTTCCCCGTGAAATACCCGTCGGTAAATCCCTCTCTTGAGAAGACCTCGGCCAGTTTAAGCATCTCTTTTTCGTTGGCATTCCGGTGTTCGTCAAGAAGTTTTCGATACATCGAAACCGTCTCGTATACATATTCGGGGCCCTTCATTCTTCCCTCAATTTTCAAGGACGCCGCGCCCGCCCGGATCAGTTCACACAGGTGCCCCGCAAGACAGTTGTCCTTCAAAGACAGAGGATATTTTCCATTGTACGGCAACCTGCAGGGCTGCGCACACTCCCCCCTGTTGCCGCTCCTTCCACCCACCACCGAGGAAAACAGACACTGTCCCGAGTGACTGACGCACAGCGCCCCATGCACGAACACCTCGATTTCAATAGGCGAGGAAGCGATGAGTTTTCGTAAATTCTCCCCCGAAAGTTCCCTTGCGCACACCATCCGCTCAAATCCCAGTTTTCCAAGAAACCTCGCGGCGTCGGCATTGTGCCCCGACATTTGCGTGCTGGCGTGCAGCGGGAAATCTGGCCATCTCCTTTTCAGTTCCAGCGCCAGTCCCAAATCCGCCGTGATCAGCGCGTCAACACCGGCGGTGTACAAAAACGCAGCGAAATTCAGCGCGTCGTTCATTTGCCTGTCGGTAATCAGAGTGTTCAGCGTCACATACAGTTTTACGCCCTTCCTGTGACAATCCTCCACCGCCCGAAGAATTGCCGGGCGATCAAAATTCCGGGCGTTCATGCGGGCGTTAAACAGTGTGCCGCCGATATACACCGCGTCGGCTCCCCCAAGAATCGCCGCCTCCAGTGCCTGAGGCGATCCTGCGGGCGCCAGCAATTCGGGCAACATTCCTGCCATTCGTCATTCTCCCTTCTACTCCGTATCCTTATCTTTCTCCATGAACAGATGTATTCTCACACCGACGTCGATGCGCAGCCGGGAATTCCGGGGAACGCCCGATCGTTTCACATTCGCCTCCCGTCACCTTCGCATCCCGTGGTTCTTCGCTGCCAACCCCTCACATTTTCCCGTTGTCCGTTTCGCACACTCCCACGCGGCCGTTTTCAATCCAGCGCCTTTTGGCGCCGCCCCGTTTCCCTCTCCCCTTTCCGCTCTTGCAGGCTCTTCCGCCCCAATTTTTCAGATGTGGGGAAACATTCGCCGCGGCCGCAGGCGTTGGGCGGAACATCCGCGACAGGGATTTCTTTTCTCTGAGTATACTCCTTTTTTGGTTCTTTTGGAAGGGCTTTTTCAAAAAAATCGTTTTTCATATTTACATTTAAAAAAAAATGTTGTAGAATGCAGTTGTTGCGGCACAGAGCCGCTGCCGTGAGTCTCTTTGAAAAAAAGAAGGTCTGCCATGCCTGAACTGCTTTCGCCCGCGGGCAACTTTGAAAAACTGAAAGCCGCGCTTTTATACGGCGCGGACGCGGTATACTGCGCCGGAAAAGCCTTCGGAATGCGTGCCGCCGCCGACAATTTTACCCTAGAAGAACTGTACGAGGCGACGGGGTATACCCACGCCCTCGGCAAAAAAATTTACCTCGCCTTAAACACCCTGCCGGGATGGCGGGAATATGAGGCTCTTGAAAAATTTCTAAAAGAAATCTCCGAATGCGGGCTTGACGCGCTCATTGTCGCCGATCCCGGCGTGCTCTCCCTTGCAAAAAAAATTCTCCCCCATACCGCCCTGCACATTTCGACACAGGCGGGAGCAGTCTCCCACGCCGACTGCGATTTTTGGCAAAGTCTCGGGGCCTCAAGGGTAGTGCTCGCAAGGGAACTGTCTTTGGAAGATATCAGGCAAATTCGCGCCCGCGTGTCAAGGGAATTAGAATTGGAGGTCTTCGTTCACGGATCCATGTGCGTTTCCTTCTCCGGAAGGTGCCTGCTCTCCGAGAATCTCGCGGGAAGGGACGCCAACAGGGGCTTTTGCGCGCAGCCCTGCCGTTGGAACTATAAACTTTACGAGATTGAGGAAGAGAAACGTCCGGGCATGCGTCTTCCGGTGTTCCAGACCGAGTGCGGAACCTTCGTCCTGTCCTCCATGGATCTGTGCATGATTGAACATATTCCAAAACTGGTGCAGGCCGGCGTTTCTTCCTTTAAAATCGAGGGAAGGATGAAGAGCGCATACTACGCGGCGGTGACCGCCAACACCTACCGTATGGCCATGGATGCGTACGCCGCGGAGCAAGAACGCTATCGGTTTAAAGAGGAGTGGCAAAAAGAATTGGAAAGTGTGAGCCACAGGGAATACTGCACCGGCTATTTTTTCACTTCCCCCAGCGAAAACGCACAACTTGCAAAAACACCGGGGTATATCCGCGAAAAAACCTACCTCGCCGTCGCCGACGGCTATGACAAAGAAAGCGGGCGGGGCTTCTTTATCCAGAAAAACAAGGCGGTAAACGGCGCCGCGGCGGAGTTGATCACCCCGGGCGCGTGCGGAAGGCCCCTTGTGCTGGAAGATATGAGAGACGCAAACGGGGCGCCCGTCAACTGCGCGGCGCACCCTTTCATGCCCTTTTCCGTCAAAGTCCCCTTCCCTGTGAAAAAAGGAGACATTCTCAGAGGAACGGACGCACAGAGTGTTTAAAACCCACGCAAAATCCAAATGTCAAACCCTATCCGTATGTCGGAAGAGGGTCAAAGAAAGGAACAGTGACAAAATGACCACGGCAGAACTGAAGAAGCAGATCTTAGGAGGGATGTGCGACAGCATCCTTACGACTCTATATGGAATTGAAAATCTGGAACACGCGAAGAAACGCTACGCCAACGCCATAGACAGTTTCGTCGCGCTCTACGGATCAAGGGAGGACGCGATGATCCTGTCGGTGCCCGGAAGAAGCGAGATCACCGGAAACCACACCGACCACAATCACGGAAGAGTCATCGCAGCGTCTGTAAACTGTGACGTCATCGCCGTCGCCGCAAAAGGAGCCTCCGGGATGATCCGCATCAAAAGCGAGGGGTACAAAGAGGACGTGGCTGATCCTTCCAGGCTGACTCCCGACGCCTACCCCCGGTACAAATCTGTGGGGTTGGTCGCGGGAATGTGCGCGGCATTTCAAAAAAACGGTCTGAACATTGGGCCTTTAGACGCCTATACCACTTCAAATGTGCTCAAAGGTTCGGGACTTTCCTCCTCCGCCGCCTTTGAAGTTCTGGTGGGCACCGTTCTCAACCATCTTTACAACGGCGGAACCGTCGATGCGGTTGACATAGCAAAATACGCGAAATGGGCGGAAAACGTTTTCTTCGGAAAGCCCTGCGGACTGATGGATCAGGTCGCTTGCGCCGTGGGCGGCTTTGTCGAAATTGATTTCAAAAATCCCGACGAACCGGAAATCGAAAAAATCGGTTTCGATCTCAGCGGTATGGGATACGACCTGTGCATTGTCAACACGGGCGGAAGTCATGCCGATCTGAACGACGACTATGCCGCCATTCCCACGGAGATGAAAGCGGTCGCCTCCCTTTTCGGCAAAGAGGTCCTAAGAGGCATAAGCGAGGAGGAACTTTTGAACAACTGCCAAAAAATCCGTGAAAAGGCCGGGGATCGGGCGCTTTTGCGCGCTCTGCATTTTGTCAAGGAGGACGCGCGGGTACCTCTCATTGCAGAAGCCATGAAGCACGGCGACATTCACGCGTTTTTAGAAGGAATTTCCGCTTCGGGAAATTCTTCGTTCAAATACCTTCAGAATGTTTTTTCGGTTTCCTGTCCCGAAGAACAGGGAGAGACTGTGGCTCTGTACGCCGCTGAGAAAGCGCTCGCCGGATACCCGCTGCCGGGCGCCTGCCGGGTACACGGCGGAGGATTTGCGGGAACCGTGCAGGCATTTGTCCCGCGTTTATATACCGAAGCCTTCCGAACCGAGATGGATCGGGTGATGGGAAAAGGCGCATGCATGGTCATGTGCGTGCGTTCTCTGGGCGCGTCGAGAATCCTATGAGCAAACTGACCTTTGGAACTCTCTATTCCGGATCCTCCGGAAACGCCGTGTACATTTCATACGGAGAAGACGCCGTTCTGATCGACTCGGGAAAGAGCGCACGCTGCGCCGAAAAAATGCTAGAAAAGATCGGCGGGGATATGGAGAAAGTTCAGGCCGTGTTCGTGACCCACGAACACAGCGACCACGTTTCCGCCCTTCCGATCCTTGCGAAAAAGTATGGATTTCCCGTATATATGCCTCTTGCCTGCGCCGAAGCGCTTTCTGATCTTCCCAAGGGGACGGTGCCCTACCAAGAACCGTGTGCACTGGACGTGGGGCCGTTTCACATTGAAAGTTTCCCGACGCCCCACGACAGCGCGGCGAGCGTGGGATATCTTGTCACCGTCGGAGGCAAAAAACTGGGCATCGCCACAGACATGGGAATGCTCTGCAAGAATGTCATCTCCAAACTGACCGGTTGCTATGCCGCGCTTATTGAGTGCAACTACGACTGCAAAATGCTCTCTGACGGTCCTTATCCCCAGTGGCTCAAGGACCGCGTGGGCGGGACGCGTGGACATCTGTCCAACGGCGACGGCGCGCTGCTCGCCGCGGTTCTCGCGTATACCGGCACAAAACACATTCTTTTGGGACATCTGAGTAAGGAAAACAACACGCCT
>CANQNM010000108.1 GCA_947625265.1 uncultured Clostridia bacterium | reverse complement strand
GTTTGCCCGTGCTTTTTCTCGGAAAAAGAAAAATGCGGGATGGGTGAAGGCGGGAAATTCGTCGGCCGGGGATAGCGCAAACAGGAATAAAGATGTCTTTCGGTTCTTCGCTGCCGCACGAGTTTTGTCTGGCGCAGGAGGATGTCGGATGGAATTGTCGGATACGATGCTGAAATCGGGACCGGGAAGGGTATGGAGACGGTATGGTAAAATTAAAGCATAAGACAGGAAAAGACGGCGGAGGAGAAATATTTTTGTGTTCGGAAGTGAAAGAGTCCCGCGGTGTTGAAAAAACGTACAGTACCCGCCTGTGGACGGCGGCTGCGGTGGGAATTTTTCTCGGTTTAGTGTTGGTGCTTTTCCCGATTTTTTTAAGAGTTTCCCAAATTTCTCAGGGCGCCGAGAGCGCCACTTCCACGGGATTGGCTTTCGGGATGTCTTCCGACGGCAAAAGTTGCGTGCTTATGGGACGGGGAAATTGCACGGATAGGGAAGTGATTGTTCCGGAGAACTACAATGGAGTTCCGGTTACCGCCGTTGCCGACCGGGCGTTCATGGGCGACACGTCGATAAGGGCGCTTTATTTGCCCGCGGGTCTTGAGAGTTTGGGCAATGAAGCGTTCAAAGACTGCACCGCCCTTATGGATGTTGGATTGAACGAAGGTCTGCAAACCTTGGGAAAACGCGCATTTGAAAACTGCAGTCAACTGATGTTGATCATGTTTCCCTCAACGCTGCGGGAGATTCCTGAAGCTTCTTTCAAAGGCTGCGGGGGGATGACCGAGGTATACCTGAGTTCTCAGACAGTGATCGGGGAAGATGCTTTCAGGGACTGTGCGTCGCTGATCGGAGTTGCGTTTCCAGAAACTGTGGAACGAATCGAAAGAAACGCCTTCAGAAATTGCAAAACAATGTTGACGGTGCATTTTTCACAGGGGTTGAAAAGCATTGAAACGGCGGCGTTTTACGGCTGTGAGAACCTTGTAGAGGTCTCCCTGCCTCAAAGTCTTGAAACATTGGGCGACTCTGCTTTTTCCAATTGTTTTTCCATAGGGAACATTGAATTTTCCGACGGTCTTCGAAGACTTGGAGAATGGGCATTCTCCGGATGTTCCTCTCTTCGCTCGGTTTCCCTGCCTGAGGGTCTTTGTGAAATGGGGGACTACTGTTTCATAGGATGCACGGCTCTTTCCTCCTTTACTTTGCCCTCCGATCTTTCAAAACTTCCTTGCGGAACTTTTGAAGGCTGTACCGCACTTCAAACGCTCACGCTTCCGGAAAGCGTCCGAACAGTGGGTGATTTTGCCTTCTACCATTGCGATGCTTTACGCGACCTGTCGCTTTCCAAATCTCTTCTGCGCGTCGGTGGTTCGGCCTTTGACGGATGCCCACTAGAGAATGTCGTCTATGACGGGAAAGAAAGCGACCGTGCAAAACTGAGCGTTGCCCCGAACAACGGGACGCTGTCGAAATTTTTGGGCGCCGGGGAAAAGGCCTTGGCGGACATTGATGGAAACGGAAATATCGACATTTCCGACGTAACCGCATATTTGAACGGTTTGTCGCTTTCCCTTACGGATCTACCGGATCTGAATGGGGACGGGCGTTCGGATATTTCGGATGTTACAGAGTTGCTGAGTGCTCTGACCGACGTCTAAAGAACGGTCGGTGAGAATTTGGACAAAAGAGAAAGACAGCAGGGAAAAGGAAGAGTTTTGAAGAGGAATGACGCACGGCGTACAGACCGTGCGCGGAAACGGCGGATATTCTTGTTCTTTGAAATAATGATCGCTGTTCATTGAATAAAAAAGAGTGGCAGCATGTTGAAAATTTGAAGGTGTACTTTTCCGGCATGTGCGGGAATCGCTTCCTGTTTTGCGCGTTCGCAGTGCCGATATAAAGTTTTTCCTTTTTCCAGAAAACCTAAAATACAAAATATAAAAAAGGACGGTCAAACCACATGGGTCTTTTCAAAAAAAACGCTGCGCAGCCATCGCTTTCCAGGCGCGAGATGCTGGAGCGGCAGTATGCCAGCGCTCGGTCGAATTTTCTATTAATTCTGGTGTTCACCGCAGTGAACATTCTGCTGCTTCTAACCAATACGGGGTTCTATTTCCTCTTTTCCGCTGCGATGCCGTACTATTCGGTGGTGCTTGGGATGGTTTTTACCGGCAAGTTTCCCGACGAGGCCTATATGGATGAGAACGGAGTGGTCAATAAACCGAATTTACCTTCGGCGTTCCTGTATGTTGCCATTGCTTTTGCTGCGGTTTGTCTGCTTGTATATCTGTTGTTCTATCTGGCATCGAAAAAGCATCCCGCCTTTCTGCTCGCCGGAACGGTGTTTTTCGTGCTGGATACCGTATCGCTTTTGTTTTTCGTCCTGCTGTTCAGCGGAATCGGTCAGTTCGCTCTGGATTTTGTTTTCCATGCGTTGGTACTCTGGATGCTGATCTCGGGCGTTATTGGCGGATTAAAATTGAAAAAACTTCCACCGGAAGAACCTTTGGTAGTGCCCGTGGCGGCGAACGGTGCGCCCGTGGACTCCAACGGAACTTCCGGAGCCATTGACGGAGTATCCACGGAATCTGACGGAACGTCCGGAGCTATTGACGGAGTACCTACGGAATCTGACGGAACGTCCGGAACTGTTGACGCAGTGCCCACGGAATCTGACGGAACGTCCGAAACTATTGACGGAGTGCCTACGGAATCCGACGGAGTCTCTGGGACCATTGACGAAGCGTCTACAAAATCCGACAGTACGCCGCGGCAGTGATCGCCGCGTTTCGGACACGCAGCAAATAAGGAGGGAAGATCACAAAGTTCCGCAGGCGGTGAGATGTACACAGGACGAAGCACATAGATATCCCGAAAAAGGAGAAATGTGTGTTTGATCACGGCGTGCCCCTTACCGTAGTTCCTTTGATGTCCTTGCTTTGTTTCCATCTCGGTTTGAACATGTTTTTTTGTATTTTCCTTTCTTGTTTTTCAACTTTTTCCACAGAGTTCCGCGATTTTCCTGTGCTGCACCTTTTTATTTGATCCGGTGTTTGAAATTTTGTTTACATCTTTTCATTTTCTATTGATTTTTTTCAAAAGTGTGCTATAATATGTTCAGCACGCAGTGTGTGATATTTTACATAATCTTTTCGGAGGGTAGTTATTATGGAAGAAAAGAAGTATCTCGGCATGAGCAAAAACGTGTTCTTATGCTTGACGTGGGTTCTTACGGCAGTTCTCGGCTTGGGATGGATTACTGCGCTCATCGTATTCCTTCAGGATCGTGAGGGAATGGATGTTGAGTTTAAGAGGGAACTTGTCAGTGTGTTTGTCGCCGCTATTGCTTGTCTTGTATTGAGTTGCACGTTTATTGTTCCTATTTATGTTTTTATCTGCTCCATCATCGCCGCAGTGAAGGCGTACAAGGGCGGCACCTTTAAGATTCCCGGTGTGTACCAGATTGCCGCTGCCATTATCAAATAAACGGTAGGGCAGAAAAACGGTTCAGAGTCTTGCAAACAGGCAGATGGTTATTCGGATTATTTGAAAATCCGATCGCTGTCGGTTGAGTGATGTGTGACCGAAGCGCTGTGTGACGGATAGTTAGACGTCGGACGGTTCGAGTGACGGACATGAAATTTTCCCCCAAAAAATATCCGCCGGAAAATTTTTCCGGCGGGCATTTTGTTTTGTGCTTTCTTTACTCTCTTTTGCGTTGACCATGTACTGCGCGTTACAGGTTTGAAAAAATTTCCGGGCGAATTCTCAACGCCCTGTGTGCCTATTGTTTTTTATATTCACAAACGTCTTGCATTTCGAAAAAAAGTGTGGTATACTGTTACTGTGTTACGGTACTCTGATAAAGGGATAAAGCGATAAAATGCCGTGGATTGTTTCATTTTGAGATGCAAGACGCTGTTCTGTGCTTTCAACATTCACGGAGAAGCGGAAGATGCGTGCCTGAAGAATCTGTAAAGCAGGGGCGCATATACGCGAAGCGGGCGTATGAAAAAAAGTACACGCGAAAAAACAAAGGAAAGGAAGGGTTCACAATCCCGAAACGGGCGGTTGGGAATGGGTCAGAATATTTTTGAAATGAAAAGTGTCAGGAGGTTGGTAACGGCGCTCACCTCCATTGAAAACGAGGCCGAGTGCGCGGCGCTGATGGAAGATATGATGACCGCTAAGGAGATTCTGGATATCGCGCAGCGCCTTGACGTGGCCAAACTTTTGTCTGAAAAGGCGGTTTACAGTCGAATCGCCGAGGAGACGGGCGCAAGCACCGCCACCATCAGCCGTGTCAACCGTTGCTATAGATACGGCGCGGGAGGTTATCAGACTGCGCTCAAGCACATTGCGCATAGCGAGGAAGAAGCGGATGGAAAAAACAAAGGTTCTTGTTAAAAAATTAAAAAAAGACGCTGTTTTGCCCAAATACGGCACGGAATTTTCGGCGGGAGCGGATCTCTACGCCTGCCTTGCGCACCCGGTGTCCTTTTGTCCCGGGCAAACCGCGGTGATTCCCACGGGAATCGCGGTGGAACTTCCTGTGGGGACTGTTGGGTTGGTTTACGCCCGTTCAGGCATGGCCACCAAAAGAGGATTGGCCCCGGCGAACAAAGTTGGGGTGATTGATTGTGACTACCGCGGGGAGATTCTTGTGGTTCTATACAATCAGAGTGAGGAAATCCAGACGGTACATCCGGGAGAGCGCATCGCCCAACTCATCGTTTCACCCTATATTCCGGCTTTTTTTGAAGAAACCGACGTATTGACCGATTCACTGCGGGGGGAAGGGGGCTTTGGCTCCACGGGTGTCAGATGAGTATTCTCTTTTTTGATTTGGACGGCACGCTGACGGTGCATGGCGACCGTCCCACCCAGGCATGCCTGAAGGAACTTGCGAGGGTTCGATCGATGGGACACGCACTGGTGTTGAATACAGGCCGTGCCCCCGCCTTTGTACCGGAAAATATTGCACAACTTCCCCTTTGGGACGGAAAGATTTGTGGGGGATCTTATGTAGAGTGGAGGAAAGAGATCCTTGAGAATACGCCTCTGCCGGAAGCGATCGTAAAACAGGTGTACCGTTGGAGTGTCCAAAGGGAATTACAGGTGCTGTTTGAGGGTGTGAGGGAGGTTTTCTCTGTCGGCGGTTCTTACACCGATGCTTCCGAAATCTTTCGGCGCGACCGCATGCCACAGATTACAAAAGTGACTTTTTGCTGTGATCCGGCAAGAGTGGAGCAGAAGGATTTCCCGGGACTTCGAATCATACACTTCAAACAATATGCCGAGGGCATTCTTTTGGGGAAAAGCAAGAGTACAGGTATGGAAAGAATTCTCCAGGCGACGGGGTGTTTAAGGGAAGACGCTTGGGCATTTGGCGACAGTGAGAACGACAGAGACATGTTGACTTACGCAGGAAAAAGCGTATGCATGGCTGATGCTCCCGATGAATTTGACGCTTTTTGCATCTACCGGTGTCAGGATGCAGACGGCGTTCCCGAGGCGCTTCGAAAATTTTTTTGACAAACCGAAACGTTCAAAGACGTATATCGACGTATATCGGTTTACACATCTTCCCAGTAAAAATCTTTCGTTTCTCGCCGCTGCGTTTTTTTTGTTTCACGGAGCAACACTGTGCTTCAAGAGAATTCCCGTTTGGGAACGGCTTCGTAAAGAAGTCCTTTCTCTTTGGTTTTTGTAATCAGCCAGAGTGATTGGAATGTAGGGAAAACAATCATATAATACCCGCCTAACAGGGATTGCCGCTGTCAACCGATGGCGGCTTTCTCTTTTTGGTGAGTGTTCAGGAAGTTATAAGTCGGCAGTACAGTCGAAGGGGTATTCCTACCGAGAAAATCGCTGATGGCAGTAGATTTTGTCACATTTGAATGATATAATATTCAATATTGAATGGGCGACTGTTCGTCAACTCGGTGTTCAAGGAGATATGGACATGGTCTATTATGATAAAAATGGAATTGTAATTCGAGATTTGCAGCAGAGCGATGCCCAAATCATTACAGATGAAGAGATCGCGCAGGGCTGGGATGCGAC
>CANQNM010000107.1 GCA_947625265.1 uncultured Clostridia bacterium | reverse complement strand
AGTGCTCTATGGACAGGGCACCGCGGTGCGCAGCATGCTGGACTTGCTGGGCATCGAATCCAACGAAAAACGGGCGGTGTTCACGGTCGCGGATCCAGAAAAAACAAAAAGTCTCATCAAAGAACAAAAACGTCAACTGTTTACCGGCGTTCCCGGTCACGGCATCGTTTTTTCGGTGCCCATCAAGAGCATAGGAGGCGGAAAAACCGTGGAATATCTGAAGGGAGACAGGAAGTCTCCCAAATATACCCCCCGGCAGAACTATTCCTACGAACTGATCATCGCTATCGCAAACGAGGGAAGAACCGATATGGTCATGAACGCCGCCAGAGCCGCCGGCGCGACGGGCGGCACGGTGCTTCACGGCAAGGGAACCGGTGCAAAAACCGCGGAGAAATTTTTCAACGTCTCCATCGGCACAGAAAAGGAAATCATCCTGATCGTTTCGGAGAGTGAAAAAAAAGCGGGCATTATGCAATCAATTCTAAAGGACGCCGGTCCTTCCAGCGAGGCAGGCGCGATCGTTTTCTCCCTGCCCATCAGTCAGGTCGCGGGGTTCGGCAAATTCGAGGATCTTTGACCGACGCTTTCGGGCGTTTAGGAGAAACTCTCCCGAAAAAAGTTTCCCTACCTCTTAAAAGTTTCTTCGTCACAGGTTCGGCTTTCTTCAGGGTCGGGAAAATCTTTGGGAATTCCGGGAGGACTTCTTCCAAAAAGTCCTCTTGAGCGCGTTTGGGCGAGGCTCAAACATCTCCCGGGCGTTCGGCTTTTGCCGCGCGTCCCCGGAAAAATTTTCACGGAGGAGACTGGGATACAATGAGCGTCAAATTGATCGCCAGCGATTTTGACGGCACGATTGGCCGTGGCGAACAACTGAAAAGGGACGTCGAGGCCATCGAGGCCTTCCGAAACAAAGGAAATCTTTTCGGACTGATCAGCGGGCGGAGCGTTCCGGGGCTTCGGGCGGTAAAGGAACGCACCGGGCTGCCGGTAGATTTCCTTCTCTCGGACAGCGGCGGAACCTGCTACATCGACGGCAAACTGATCTTTTGCATACAGGCAAAAAAGGAGGCGTTTTTTCCTCTCGCGTCCTTTCTCCTGTGCCGCGGCAGCCGCCTGATTTCTGTCAACCGCTTTGACGGATCGGACATGCTGTACTACCGCCACAGCGACGGGCGGGAGGAATACGGAAAACCGAGATGCCAGTGGGAGGAACGACCCTTTCCCCAAATGAGCGGCCTGTTTGAAGACTATGCCCGGTGCAGAAAGGTTGCGAACGAAGCGGAGGCTCTCTTCCCCGGGCTGACGGCCCTGCCCAACGACGACTGTCTGGACGTTGTGCCCAGAGGGTGCAGCAAAGCGGCGGGCGTAGCGCGTATCGCCGCGCATTTTGGCGTGGAAAAGAGCGACGTCTTCACGGTGGGCGACAACTACAACGATCTGGCAATGCTTGACGCGTACGACAGTTTCGTCGTCGCGGGCGCTCCCGCGGAAGTTCAGGAGCATGCAACCATTGCCGTGGTGCAAAGCGTCGCCGAGATGATCGAAAAACTGATATAAAAATATAAACTGTATAAACTGTAAACGCTCTGCGGCGACACTCCGAAAACCTGTGCGCCGCTTTTCCTGTTTCTCCGTTCTCCCGCTTCCCCGTTCTTCTGCTCCCCCTTTCTTCTGCTTCCCCGTTCTCCTGTTCCCCTGCTCCTCTGCCTCCCCTTCTCCTACTTCCCCGTTCTCCTGTTTCCCCTTTCTTCTGCTTCCCCATTCTCCTGCTCCTCCGTTTTCCTGCCCCCCGTTCTCTTGCTCCCCCTTTCTTCTGCTTCCCCTTCTCCTGCTTCCCCGTGCTCCTGTTCCCCTGCTCCTCTGTTTCCCCCTTCTTCTTCCCCGTTCTCCTGTTTCCCCTTTCTTCTGCTTCCCCATTCTCCTGTTCCTCTGCCTCCCCCTTCTCCTGATCCTCCGTTCTCCTGCTTCCCGTTCCCCTGCCTCCAATTCTCCCATTTTCCTGTTTCCGATGGAAAAAATTTTGCATTGACGCGCTTCGCTTTTTAAGATAAAATCAAAACAGGCGCACGGAGGATTCAAGCACTGAACAAACAATCCGATGCGTGCGGACGGGACGTAAAAACCGAAAACCTTCCGCAAATGCAAAATTTTCAAGGAGGGGCACCATGTGCAGCCAGGCAAAACGCTTTGTGAAGGCGGGATTGGCGCTTTGCGCCGCATTGCTTACATACACCCTTTTTTATCTTTTGTCTCAACGGGCCGTCGGATCCTTTTCCGAACTGGTAGATCGCGCGGCGGAACTTGTGGAGATTTCCTTTGCGTCCGGGATGATTCTCTGGTGGACGGGCGGTCTTGTCGAATTGCTGCACAACCGTGCACAGCGTACATAAAATACCGATACGTTCAAAAAACAGAGAAGCAAACAGAAAAGAAAGAGCGGCAGCCCAAACAGTGATCGTCAACCGCAGAAAACCGAACAGATACCGCGGTGCAGCGGCGCACCGGAGAAAAACAATTCAGCAGAATATGTCAAGACGAAGCGACGGCAGAGAGCAATCCCTGCCGTCGTTTTGATATGCAAAAGTGGTAGAAATTTTCACATTTCCCTGCTATCATTGTTGGACAAACACATGCAGACTAAAATCAATACCGGGAATAAACTAATGGATCATCGGGAATTTTATCCCTTTCGGTGGTATAATACTAAGCAAGGGGGTCAAACGTGTTCCCGAAGTATCCGGATTCTTACAATCCCCACGGAGAAGGAGTGCAGTCAAACCCGTCCATAACTCATCCTGCCGGTCAGCACCGATCGGATGCCAAAGACCGTTCCCAAAAAAATATCGCTATGGCCGTCAATCGGACAACCCGGCAGGACAAAAATTTCTGGGTGTCTGCAAAACAATGAAAGGTATAAGGTATTCTAACCGAATCGGATGAGTGGAAAGCGCTCCCCAAATATGAGTTTTAGTATGTTATGATTGAAAGGCGGTATGAAAATGAAAAAATCACCAACAGGACACATAGGAACGGCGGTCTGCCTGCTGCTTGTATGCGCCGCGCTCCTCAATATGACCGGCTGCTCCATGAAAGTACAGGCGGAAAATCTGATGGAAGGCATTACACCGGGAAATGTCACAACTTTGACCGACTTCACTGCCCAAAATAGCAAAGTGACCGATTTTGCCGTCCGTCTCTTCCAGGCGAGCGCGGAAACCGGAAAGAATACCCTGCTCTCTCCCTTGTCTGTTCTCTGCGCTCTTTCGATGACGGCAAACGGCGCAGAAGGAGAAACGCTTTCGCAGATGGAAACCGTTCTCGGATTGCCTGTCGGGGAACTGAATCTTTATCTTTACAGTTATATGCGGAATTTGACGCAGGAAGAAAAGGCAAAATTCTGCCTTGCAAATTCCATTTGGTTTACCGAGGATGAACGGTTTACGGTTGACCGAGACTTTTTACAGACCAACGCCGACTACTATGGAGCGGACATCTACAAGACCCCTTTTGACAAGCAGACCTGTAAAGACATAAACAACTGGGTAAATCAGAAAACGAATAAAATGATTCCTGAAATTCTGGACGAGATTCCGTCAGATGCGGTCATGTATCTCGTCAATGCGCTGGCATTCGAGGCTGAGTGGACGAAATTCTACGAAAAGAATCAAGTGCGAAACGGCACTTTCACCAAAGAGGACGGAACGAAACAAACGGCCGAATTTATGTACGGCGCGGAACAAAATTATCTTGAGGATGAAAAAGCGACGGGATTTCTGAAATACTATAAAGGCGGAAAATATGCTTTTGCCGCGCTGCTTCCGAAAGAAGACGTCAGCCTGTCGGAATTGATCAAGTCCCTTACAGGAGAGAGTCTGCTCCGTCTTCTTTCCAATCCCGACGAAGTCTCCGTTCATACTGCGATTCCGAAATTTGAAACGAAATATGATGTAGAAATGACCGAAATTCTGAAGGCGATGGGAATGTCAAACGCATTCGATTCCCACACTGCGGAATTTAACAGACTCGGTTCTTCGACCAACGGGAACATTTCTATCAGCCGCGTTTTGCATAAAACCTTTCTCTCTGTGGGCGAAAAAGGAACCAAAGCGGGAGCGGCAGCCGTCGTCGAAATGGTAGATAAATCGGCGGCTGAAGTAAAGCCGGAAGAAATCAAAGAAGTCTACCTTGACCGACCGTTTGTCTATATGCTGATTGACTGCGAGAACAACGTTCCGTTCTTCATTGGATCAATGACGGATATGAACGTCTGACGCGGAAAACGTCCGAAAGTATTGAACGTCAAAGGGGCGGCAGGGAGCACTCCCTGCCGTCACAAAGGGAAGATGAAAGCTTTGCGGGGCTTTGCCCCGCACTCCATTCAGGGGGCTTTTCGGGAAAAGTCCCCTGAAAACCTTCAAAAACTTTTGAAAAAAGGCTGATTCTTTTTTCGGCTTTCGAAAAGGGGTTGTCCGAAGCCTCCCGGCGCTTGCAAGTCCGCGCCGGGCAGAAGTGAAAACGATGGCTTTGCGGGGCTTTGCCCCCCCACCCCATCAAGGCGACTTTTCGGGAAAAGCCCCCTGAAAACCTTCAAAAGCTTTTGAAAAGAGGTTGATTCTTTCTCCCGCTTTCGAAAAGCGGAATTGTCCGCAGCCTAAAGGCGGCAGGGAACAATCCCTGCCGCCCTTTTGACATATGTTTGCAATTGCTGCACGGCGATAGAAAATTCATAAACCCGTGCTGTACGAAAACTGATCATTGTTGGCTGTTTTGACAGCGCCATATGGGAAGCATTTGTGGAATACAAAGATTCAACGGCTGCTGTTTTTACAGAAAGGCCGGACAGCGAGGAAGGCAAAAGAAATTGCATGGAATATCGCCGTCCGGTTTTGAGACTCTCCTGTATTACCCGGGAATGGAAACCGTGACGATAAATCCGTCCACCCCATTCCCGCTGATGGTATAGTTGCTCCCTGCGGGAACCGGAACCCTTGTGGCGCCGCTCGCGTCCGCGGCGATGAAATAGATTTCATAACTCATGGAATTGTCGGGGGAAACCACCGTCAGCCGTTTGTTGAAGTTCGTGGCGCGAAGCGCCTCCATATATGCGTCGAATGTCAGACTGTTGACGGTCATATACAGCGCGTGGGGCACGCCCACATAGCGGAAATGCCATGAATCGTTCTGAACTTTACCGGGGGCCACGACATTCCCCTTTAGAATCCAACTTTGTACGAAACCGTAAGAGGCGCAGTGGGATTGCAGGAACGCGGTTTGCTCGTTCTTGGAAACGTCTGACAAATATTTTCCGTCATTGTAGCGCATATCCAGGGCGTATCCTGTGGCGTGATCGCTGTGCCCCGGCTCCGTGCAGTTCCTGTCGGAGCACTTCGCCGCCGCAAGTCCGATGTTCAGTCCTCCCTGATCGTCGGTCAGCAGCGAGGTGTAGGAGATGTTTACAAAAAGTCTGCTTTCTTCCCCGAAATTGGTAATCATTTCCTTTTGCAGCCGCTGAAGCGCAGTGAGCGCGGCGGCGTTCAGTTGGTTGGACCAGGTGTACACCGCGGGTTTTTCTCCGTCAGCGGGCGGTTCGGTCGTTTTGATCGTCACAAGATCCTTGGCGTTCTTGGGATCGAAGGGGTGGGCCGCGTCAACGATGAGCAAAGGGTTGACCGCTTCCAGTTCAGCCTGACCGCACTCGATGTAGTCGATCGCCGCAGGCGGGAGATCGGAAGAGGGTGTGTCGCCCGTTTCTGAACTTTGCGGGCTGCCTGTCTGGAAGGAAGGAGAAGAATTTCCCGAAAACGGATCGGAAACGTCGGGCTTTCCGCCCGAAAAACCGCCCAACTGCAAAGCGGTGACCGTCACGGCCAGCGCGACGACAACACACAGAGCCGCGGTGAGCCCATAGATCTTCATGTAGTCGTGTCTGATATTTTGAGAACGTCCCGATCTGGAATTCATACAAACCTCCGAAAAAAGTGTTCAACTTATTGTAGCACATTTTTTCACGAAATAAAAGGGCTTTTAAAAATTTTCTCCCAATTTCCTTGTAGTGTTACAATTGATATGAGACTGAAAGGAAAAAAGGTATAGAAAAAGTGGTTGAGTTCTGATAGAATAGTCTT
>CANQNM010000106.1 GCA_947625265.1 uncultured Clostridia bacterium | reverse complement strand
TAAGACTCCTTCCGGGCCGCTTTACACATTTGAAACGACCCGGAGGAAAAACCGGTGTGCGCACCCCATAAATGATGTTTAAAAGGAGGATTTTACCTTGAAAAAAGAATTATTCTAAAATGGATGTCATTTTTTCTAGTCCTCGGAATGTTTATTCCCTTGGCAGCGGTCTTCGCAGGTGCGGTAGAACCGGCCATTCCAAACGAAGCCGAAGATAAGGAGGAAATCCTGCATATCGGAAAAGAAGCGGATATGTTTGCAGATCTCCTGTGTGATTCGTTTTTTGGTATAAGTTATTATGAAAATATGGGAATTCCATTGGGTAAGTTTTATTCCGAGGAAAAAGAATTCGGAGTGAAAAAAGGGTATATGAATGAAACTGTCAGAGAAAAAATAGAAGTTTCTGTAGAGTTATTGAATGGCGAAAAAATTACTAGAGAGTATTACCCTTATGCGGATAGCATGAATTCCTATGAAGCATGGGAAAAGGAAGTAAAAACTTATTTTCTCACCGATTTTCTACAACTTGTTGCGCCCAACGCTTTCAATCAACAGAAGCAATTCACTAGCAGGACAAAACTGATAGAACTGAACGGAAAAACCTATGGAACCTATGTAACGGGTAATGGAAGGGATTTTTATATAGACTGGAATACGGCAAAATTCATTGATTTTACAGCCAAAAGTGCCACAGTAAGAGTGAATATGTATAATTCATACTATGATCCTGAGGTTCAAAGATATGTGAGCTTTGCGAAAACCCCCGAAGGATGGCGGGTTTCCGGTGGAGATGCTTTTTATATTTCGTTTCCTTCATATCCAGAATTGAGACCCTCGAAATTTAAAGAAACTGAACTATTGACCCGTTTTCTAACCGGCATTCCCTACACACAGATTGAGAGCAAAACCGGTACGGATAAGGAAAAACTGATCGCCGAGTATGAGGAAGAATATGCACCACTCATTGAGAAGGGCTACGTTTCCTTTGAAAACGTGCGGTTGGCAAAAACTCCGACTGAAAAGGATTCCTTCCTGTATTTTGAACTTCCTGAAAATATGAATACAAAAGAGGACTGGGAAAAGGCGCTTGGAGAATATTTCCTTGAGGACTCCCTCGGACTTCTTGACAGGCTGGTGTACAAAGACGGAAAATGGGTGCTTTCCGCCAACCGGACGGCGGAAGTTCTCACCCCTGTGTGGGATACGTTCCAGTATGGCAATGCCGAACCGGGTCAGGAAATTGTAATAGTAGACGCCAGCGACGACGCGGGCAATGTCTCCGATAAACACAAGGGATTGAACTTTGAGTTCATCATGACCGAAAAAGGATGGCTTCTCAAGGACAGTACCTACCTCCGTGCCCTCCTCTCCGCCAATCCCCCTGAAACAGGTGACTCCACCGCTCCCTACTTTGCCCTTTCCGCCCTGTCCCTTCTCTCCCTCGCCCTTGCCGGCGCGGCGGTGGCACTGGGCAGAAAGAGGAAAACCCTTTAAGTAAAACTCCTTCCGGGCCGCTTTACACACTTGAAGCGGCCCGAAAAAAACCGGTGTGCGCACCCCATAAATGATGTTTAAAAGGAGGATTTTACCTTGAAAAAAAGAATTATTCCTCGAATTGTCAAGTGAAGTGCAACGATTTTTTGAATGGATGTCATTTTTTCTTGCCCTCCCTGCCCTTCGCGGTGCCGGACAGAAGGAAAAAGACATTTTTAAATTTGATAAAATAATTCCCACTGCCATCTTCAAAAATACCGTAAACAGAGGCGTTTACCTTCCGGTCACGGCCTCTGTTTTTCTATTTCTCATTTTTACAGTTCTTTTTAAGACAACTGACCTCCTTCAAGAATTGTTAAAAAGCATATACGTAAAAGTTTTACCGTTAATCGCGGAAAAGAATTTTTCGGTCATCGGGAAATATACAAAACCGAACTGAAAAGTCTACTTTATAGATTCTCCTGTCCCTTGACAGGGGGACACCTCCAAAAATCAAACAAAAACTTTTATCAATTATTTCCCAAATCTACTTTTTTGCATAAATTTTCAAAAATATTTGTAGAGTTCTGTTCCCATAACCGAAAATCGTGTAATTTCTTCGGTTGAAAATCCTCTCAAAAAATCGTTGCACTTCACTTGACAATTCGAGCAAAAAAATTGTTTCACTGAATTTAATAACCAGAATGAAAAATACACAAAAGGATCGGAAAGATTTATCAAAAACCTCTCCGATCCACGTGCTTATTCAACTGTCAATTGCGCGTCAATCACGCGCTACCTCGACCATCTCAAATGCCTCCAAAATATCGCCCACTTTAATATCATTGAATTTTTCAATGCCGACGCCACATTCATAGCCGGAGGCCACCTCTCGTACATCGTCTTTAAAACGGCGCAGTGAACTAACCCTGTCCTCAAAAATCACTACACCGTCCCGAACGATCCGAATCTGTGCCTTTCTTGTGATCTTTCCGTCCTGAACATAGCATCCGGCGATGGTTCCAACGTTCGGAACATGGATGGTTTGACGCACTTCGGCGTGTCCCAGCAGTTCTTCCCTGAACTTGGGCGCAAGCATGCCCTTCATAGCGGCCTCAATTTCATCGGTACACTCATAGATCACACGGTAAGTGCGGATATCCACCGATTGCCGTTTCGCCGAGTCAAGCGCCACCTTGTCTGGACGAACATTGAAACCCACAATAATGGCATTGGAAGCCGCCGCCAACATCACATCGCCTTCGGTAATTCCGCCCACCGCGGAGTGGATCACCCTGACTTTCACTTCATCGTTTGACAATTTCTCAAGGTTTGCCTTCACTGCTTCCGCAGAACCGCCTACATCGGCTTTGACAATAATGTTCAGTTCTTTGGCGCCGGCAGAAATCTGATTGAAAAGATCGTCCAGCGATACCTTGGCAGAGGTTCTGTAAATGTCTTCTTTGATCTTCGATTTCCTCTGTTCTGCCAATTCCCTGGCCATTCTTTCATCCTCGACTGCATTGAACTCATCCCCAGCCTGAGGAACCTCCGCCAAACCAGTGATTTCCACGGGCACTGACGGCCCGGCTGTCTTCATTGTTTTCCCGCGCTCATCGGTCATGGCACGCACCCTGCCGACGGTAGTCCCCGCAATCACGATATCGCCGGCGTGCAACGTTCCGTTTTGCACCAGAAGCGTCGCAACAGGTCCTCTGCCTTTGTCCAGCCTTGCTTCAATAACCAGCCCGGAAGCTCTGCGATTGGGATTGGCTTTCAATTGCTTCATCTCTGCTACCAGCAGTACATTCTCCAACAATTCGTCAATGCCCTGCTTTGTAACTGCCGAAACGGGAACACAAATCACATCGCCGCCCCACTCTTCCGGCACCAGATTGTATTGCGTCAATCCCTGCTTTACCTGTTCGGGATTTGCGTGCGGTTTATCCATCTTGTTAATCGCCACGATGATATCAATATTTGCCGCTTTCGCATGATTGATAGCCTCCACTGTCTGCGGCATTATTCCGTCATCCGCCGCCACAACAAGAATAGCGATATCGGTAGATTTGGCCCCCCGTGCACGCATTGCAGTGAAAGCCTCGTGTCCGGGCGTATCAAGGAAAGTGATATCTTTTCCATTGATCTGTACTCTGTACGCGCCGATATGCTGGGTGATTCCCCCGGCTTCTCCGGCAGTCACATTGGTATGACGGATCGCATCAAGAAGCGAGGTTTTTCCGTGATCCACATGTCCCATGACGCATACAACCGGGGCTCTCTCAACCTTGTCTTCTTCCGCATCCTCTTCGGTTTCAAACAGTTTGTCCTCGATGGTCACAACAACTTCTTTGGAAACTTTCGCACCGAATTCATCGGCCACAAGATACGCCGTGTCGTAGTCGATCGTCTGTGACACACTCACCATCATACCCATCATCATGAGTTTTTTCACAACCTCCGCCGCGGTGCGCCGGAGTTTGGAAGCAAGTTCGCTGACTGCGATTTCCTCCCCGATAGTAAATTCCAACTGTTTCGGAGGTAGGCTCTTGCTCTTTTGCTGTTGATGACGGAAACGGTCAAACTGCGTGTTCTGAGCGTTCTTCCCACGCATCCCTTCCTGTTGACTGTTTTTGTTTTGTTTTTTCAGTTTTTGTGTGCCGCCAGTAAAGTTCTTTTTGCTGGTATCGACCATTCTTTCAAGTTTTTCATCGTATTTTGAAAGATCGACATTTCCTCCACCCCTTGTATCAACCACTCTTGTGCCCGCTACATGGGAAGACTTCTCCTCCAAAGTCGTGACCGTGGTCATGGAAAGAGAATCAAATGTATCGGATCTGGGCAGAATTTTCGGCTGGTTCTGCTGTTTTTGCTGTTGTCTCTGCTGTTTTTTCTGCTGTTCTTGCTGTTTCTGCGCCTGTTTCTGGGCTTGTATGCCCATCTGTTTTTGCAAAGCGTCCTTGAAGCGTGCCTGTTTTTCAGCCTGCAATTCCGCCTTGCTTTTTACCACGGGCGCGGGTTTGACCGACAGAGATTTCTTTGCTGAATTTTTCTCAACGTCACTTTCAGAATTCTTTTCCGGAAGTCTTTCCCCGCTTCTTTCATGATTCTTCTTCCCGTCGCTCTCAAGGTGTTTCGCCTCGGGAGTCTGAGACAAAACCGGCTTTTTCGCAGGAAGTTCCTCCGAATTTTTTGCGTTTTTCGCCTTTTCTCTTTTGTCGGTCTTTATGAAGGTCTCCCCGTTCAGATAACCGCCGATATCTTCGATCTGGTTTTCCACCGTTAAAACGGTAAGAAGTGCATCAAACTCTTCCGCTTCGAGAACCGCCATGTTGCTCTTACTCTTCAGTCCGGCCTTTTCCGCATACCCGGAAAATTCTTTCGTTTTTAATCCGAAATCTTTGGACATAGCGTTCATTTTATACTTAGTATTTGTTATCATATGCGTAACCGCGGCTTTCGCAAAGCGAAAGTTTCCTTTCTCGGGGATTGTGGCTGGTTTTGTGAAACAAAACCATCGGCGTACAACCGATAAAAACATCAAAACCTGGTTTAAAAAATTTATTTTTCAAATGTTCTCTCCCGTTGTTCACTTGAATTGTTCTCTGTTTCATAGAGTTTCAGAATCGCTGTCGCAAAACCTCCATTCGTGACTCCCACGGTCATCAGGACGCCCGTTTTCCCCATCAAACGACCAAACTCCCCGCCACTTACCGAAAGTTCCCTACAGGGAATCTGATAAAAAGCGCAACAATCATTCACTCTTTTTTTTGTATTCGCTGACGCGTCGTGCATGAAAAGCACCAAACATGGCGTGCGTTTGCCGGCGCGAACGGCTTCGAGCACCGCATCGGTACCCAAAAGCAGACTGCCTGATTTTCTGCATATTCCCAGCAATCCGCTCAGTTTACTTTGTCTCATGCGCACTCAGTTCCGCGGCGAGTTCGTCAAGGATCTCTTCAGGGACAGTGCATTCCAGATTGCTTTCAAAGCGTTTCGCTTTGCGGGCCTTTCTGAAGCATGAAGTATCTCTACATAAGTATGCGCCGCGTCCTGCTTTTTTTCCGGTGAAATCCAAAGAAACCTTCCCGTCCTTCTCTCTGACCACTCTAATCAGATCCTTTTTGGGAAAACTGTTTCCGCATCCCACACATCTTCGTTCCGGAATTTTCTTGACTTTTCCAGCAATCGCCACAAAACCTTCCTCCTCTCACGAAGCCGTCTCTTACGTTGCTCTATCGGTCTTTATATCAATCTTAAACCCGGTGAGTCTCGCTGCAAGTCGTGCGTTCTGTCCCTCTTTTCCAATGGCCAGCGATAGTTGATCCGGACTTACAATCACCCTGCAACTGCGCTCACCGTCAACAATCACCTCTTCCACTGTGGCGGGTGAAAGCGCGGCGCGAATGAACTCCGCTGGTTCTTCACTGTACTTAACCACATCAATTTTTTCGTTGCCCAACTCTGCCATGATGTTATTGATGCGCATGCCTCTGGTTCCGATACAGGACCCGATAGGATCCACACCCTCTTCCCGGCTCATCACCGCGATTTTTGTTCTGTAGCCCGCTTCTCTTGTGATTCCTTTGATAATCACCGTTCCTTCCGCAATTTCCGGAATTTCCAGTTCAAAAAGTCTCTTCACGAAGTTGGGCGGTATTCGGCTGAGTGTGACCAGAGGCCCTTTGGT
>CANQNM010000105.1 GCA_947625265.1 uncultured Clostridia bacterium | reverse complement strand
CATTTTCCACAAACGTCGCAGACGTCATATGCCACGGTATGCCCGCCATGGTGACCATACCCGCCATGGTCACCATGATCATCATCTTGGTCGAAATGATCAAGTGTTCCAAAGCGGTGAACCCCTCTTTCGCATACCTTTGCGCACGCACCGCAATATATACAGAGTTTTTGTGCATACATCAGTTCAGGCATAGCAGACTGGGTTTCGGGATTGTGACACCATGCACAACGCAAGGGACACCCTTTCATGAAAATCACCGTACGGATTCCCGGCCCGTCATGGGTGGAAAACCGCTGCACCGTGGTGACATTCATGATCTTTTTCCCTCAAGACGCTCGATGATCATCTCCTGCCAGTGCTCGTCAAGGGTGATGAATCTTGCATTCCACCCTGAAACACGAACCGAAAGAGAATGGTACAATTCCGGATTTTTCTGCGCATCCCGCAAAACATCCGCGTTGGCAACGTCCATTTGAATGAAGAACCCTCCCGACTGAAGGAAGCCCTCCATCAACGCCATCAAAGTCTCCACTCCATTTTCCCCGCTCACAGTGTCTGGAAGAAGTTGAATGTCCAATGCCGAACCGCAAGACAACTCGGAAAGATCGCAATGTCCGTAGGACAAAATGGCGGCTGTCGCTCCCTCCCGATCGGTTCCCGGTGTGGGAGAGAGATTGCCCGAAAGAATCTCCCCTGCCTTCCTGCCAAAGGGCACCGCCTTACGCATCGGCGCCCATTGGATTTGTCTTCCAAAAGTTGAAACGCCGGGCGGTGTGAGAATGGGTGCGGTCTTGTTGACCTCAAGAGCGGCAGAAGCAAAGCAGTGAAGAATTTGTTTGGCCAGATCATCTGCACCGTCTTCCTCAAAATCGGCATTTCCGTAGTATGTCAGACAGTTGGCAGCATATATCCGCAGCATTTCGCCGCCCTCCCAGTTGTTTCCCAACAATTGAATGAGATCTTTATAGGAAATCTTCTCTTCGTCAAAAACAAGTTTTTTGATCGCGTACAAACTGTTGGCCACATCAGGTACGCCCCCAATGTGCGGGGAGACAGACGTGTATCTTGCGCCGCCGGAATAGTATGCTTTCGCCCGTTCGATGCAATCATCTTCAAAAAGCGAAACCACCGACACGGGAAGCTGCAGCGAACCGTAGATCGGCCTCCACTGACCGTTCTCCTGTTTCATGCGCCGTTCCACGCAACTTTTAACGGTAAATTCTTTCGTATAGTTCCGCAGCACCTGCAGGTATGCCTCTTTCAGTTCCTCAAAACTTCCATATACCGGGAAATCTTTTTCGCCGATATGCAGCGTATTGTCCAAAAGAAGCCGCAGTGCATCAAAGGGATAGTATATAAAACATGTCGCTCCAGGAACCTGCACCTCCCAGCAGCCGTCGTTAGCGTAGTTGAGTGCTTCAGACGTCGGGTATCCGAAGTTCTTCATACTCTCCAGGATCAACCGTTCGTTGTAAAGTGCCAGAACACCTCCACCGTAGCGCAGAACTTCCGCGATACGGCGTCTGAACGGTTCTGGCGTTTTGTCGCTGAGCCGCACTGTGACGGGAAAATCCCCGATGGGCAGTTCCTCTATGACATCCAGGATCAAATAGGAAACCTCGTTCACCGTATCTTCGCCCTTTTCATCCAGTCCACCGAGCACGAGATTTTGGTAATGCTGCGCGTCCCCCGATCCTCTTTCGGGGGCAGAACGGATCCATTCGCACCCTTTGATAAAGAATCCGGCAAGCAATTCCCTCGCTTCATCCAAAGTGATGGTTCCGGCTTTCAGGTCTCTTGAAAGATACGGCCCAAGAATCTTATCAATCCTGCCAATCCCCGGCCAGTTTCCGAAAAGCCTTGTAAAGGCAAAACAGAACCACAGACTCTGCAGCGCTTCTTTGAAAGACGTAGGCGGCGCGAAGGGAACACTTTCAAAATATGCCGCCACCGGATGGTTCTTTCTGCGCAATTCCTCAAGATACCGTCTATGGTATATATGCATCCCGTCAATGACGTTTTGCAGACTGTCAAGAAACCGCAGTTCCTCGACCGTTCTCCCCGGCTGTTTTCGGCTTTGAGCGATTCTTTTTTCGAAAGAGTCAATTCCCTCGTTTACCGCCCTCTCATACTGAAGCGTCAAATGACAGACGCTGCCCACCGCGCATTTTCCGCCGAAGGTAACCGGCATTCCGTGATCGATCGCCATCCCCATGTTGGCTGACCCGCTCACCGTTTCCTCCGGACAAATGCGTATGGGCGCCTTTTCGCATACCCGTCGTAACCCCAAATCATACCGGTCAACGGAAGAAAGCCTGTTGAAATTCTCAATGTCATCCAGTGGGATGGCGTACTGCCCCATTGCCTCATCTCCATATTTTCCCTGAAGAGATTCATACGCAAAGGCTCTTGTTTTCTCCGATAACCGTACCGGGCGGTTTCCAATAGCTCCGCTGAAATCCATTTCCTTCTGACTCCTTTCAACAATAAAAACATTCTGGTCGGTGAAAACCTTCTCACTCAATCCTGTTTCACTGCTTACAGAATATCACTTTTTTATGGAAAACGCTATTGACATCTGTCTTCAATTTTTGTAAAATAGTCTCATCAATTGTAAAGGGGGGAATTTCTGTGAACATTGAAAAGGTTGATATTCGGTACCTGTCCACCGGTCGCGGATCGCTAAACAGAGAGGGCGTCGTTCACCGCAAAAGTCTTCCCTTTCACTCCATTGTTCAGGCGGTGGAAGGAAGTTATGAGATCGGGCTTTGCAATGAGACGCCACGCTTTTCCCCCGAGGGAGGCTTTTTCATCGCTCCTCCCTTCGCGGAACAGCAGATCATTCACCATCTGTCAAAGGACGGCCTCATGCAAATGCGCTGGATTTTTTTTGACGTGCAGATCAACGAAAGACCGATGGAGGAATTATTTTCCCTGCCGCTGCTGCCTTCGTCTAAAATGCAAAAAAGTCTGTTTCCTCTCGCCGACCGTATCTTCGCGCAAACCGAAATCTGTCTTAGAATGGCGTGTATGTATGAAATTCTCGATCTTCTCCTGAAAAACGCCGTTTTTTGCGACAAAAAAAATGAAAACGCACTGGCCAACGCCGTGAAAACATATTTGGAACGCAACTATGCAGACCCCACTCTGGATACAAAACGTCTTTGCGAACAGTTCTTTATATCCCGCGCTACCCTTTTCCGGCTTTTTAATGAAAAATTGGGTACGCCGCCCGGTGCATATCTGCACAAAATACGCTTGGAACGCGCTGCTTTTCTGCTGGTGACAACCGAAAGATCAGTGACGCAAATTTCTGAAGAAATCGGATTCGGGGATTTCCCCTACTTTTCAAAACTTTTCAAGAAACACTTCGGAAGATCTCCCGGGGAATACAGAAAAAATGCCGTGCATTATATGCCCGGCAGTGCGTAACGTAAGAATATGTTTTGCGGTGTTCCGAAGAAAGAAAACATCAACCGAACGCAGCGCGTTTCCGAAAAACAGCAAGATACCGTCAAAAAGGCCGTCTTTGCACCGTTCTTTCCAATCATCGCCGCTCAAGTTTCCACCCAGGGACGCATTTTCAAAGGCGTGCGCCAAATGCCGTCTTCGCCGCCGTTAGGCAGATGATTTGCCCTGCGCCCCGTTCCTTTAAAAGCGTCGCGCATGCGGACATCGTTGAACCGGTGGTCAGAACATCATCCACCAAAATCACCTGTTGGTGGGAGAGTTCCGGGCAACGCTTCAAAAGAGCATACCCCGCCCGGGCGTTTTCGCGCCTCTGCACTGCGTCCAGTTCCTTTTGTTCTTTTCCGGTTTTTCGATGTTCAAGGGTCTGTACAAGAGGCAGATTGCAGAGTTTTGCCACCTCTTTTGCCAGTTCTTTTGCCTGATCCACACCCTTTTCAAGGTATGTCCGCCTGTCGCGCGGAACATAACAGATAAGCGAGTTTTCTTCTATGCTGCAATTCTTCGTGAGTCCATATGCCATATCCCTTCCCAACAACTCAATGGCACGCCTGTTTTTTCGGTCCTTCAACAACAATACCAAACGTCCACCCGGGGAAGTTTTGTCATAAGGGAACACCGAAACATAGGAAGACACACCCTTGGCGCTGAATTTCGGAGGGCACTGACAGCGCCACGCCGGTTTTCCGCACCTTTTACAGGGAGAATATTTCAACCGCTCATATTCTACAAGACATCGGACGCAGAGTACACCGTCCTCTCTGTCGGTTTTTTCTCCGCAACCCGGACATTTGAAGGGAAAGAAAAGATCTTCTACCTTGTCCCACAGCCGATTTTTCATTTTTGAATTCCTTTTCTTTTGTTTCCTTCTTTTTCTTCTTCGCGCCGCGCCATTTTCTTATCTGAAAAAGCGCGGCTTTTCATCGGATTTGATCATTTTTCGGATCATGACCGCATCCTTTCCGTTTTCTTCGACAGTCGCTCGGTTTTCGGCTTACAACTTATAGCCTGCGGTTTACGAATACCAAAAACCGGCGCAGGTTCCGCACGGGCCGCAGAATTCAATATTTTAAAAGGCCGTTTTTTCAAAGCATCAATGCATTTCCCGGGACTTTCAGTTTTTCTCCAGCAGCGAGGCTCTCAGCATCGCCTTTAAGCCTGTATAGCGCATGGGCCTGCGGCTATTGTCCACCATCATTTTTACCGCCTGTTCGCTTCCGACGATGATCACCATCTTTTGTGCCCGGGTCACTGCTGTGTACAACAGTTCCCTTGTAAGCAACATGGGCGCATACGTGTATACCGGCAGAATCACCACCGGATATTCGCTTCCTTGACTTTTGTGTACCGTTATGGCGTAGGCGTGCTCCAACTCTTCAAGCATGGAAAAATCATAGATTGCCAAACGGTCCTCATAGCGCACTTCGACCTTCTGTTCGTGAAAAGAGATGCGTTCAATCACTCCAATATCTCCATTGAAAATGCCGCTTCCCTCCATTGCTCCCTTTTTATAGGGAATCTCGTAGTTATTTTTGGTCTGCATAACCTTGTCTCCCTCCCTGAAAATTCTTCCCCTATCTTTCAGTTGTACCTTTTGGAGAGAGGGAGGGTTGAGTACCGCCTGCAACTGCAGGTTCAACTGTTCCGTGCCCGCGCTTCCCTTTTTTGAGGGGGTGATCACCTGAATCTGTTTTACGATTTCCTTTCCGTAGGCAGCGGGAAGTCTCTTGTGCCACAGCGCACACACAGTTCCAGAGATTTCACTCTCCTTTTCTCTGCGCACAAAAAAGAAATCGTTTTCCCTGTCGTCCAACGCTGGGTATTCCCCTTCGTTGATCGCATGAGCGTTGGTCACGATCCTACTCTGTTTCGCCTGACGGAAAATTTCTCTCAACTGTACTGTCGTTACCGTTTCGCTTTCAATGAAATCGTTGAGTACATTTCCGGCGCCTACTGACGGCAACTGGTCGGCGTCGCCAATGAGAATCAGTCTTGCCCCTGGCTTGATCGACATCAACAGCGCCATCATCAAAGCCGTATCCACCATTGATGCTTCATCAATGATGAATACGTCCTCGTCCAATTTGTTGCCCTCGTTTCTCGCGAATTTTGTCTCTGTTCCTCCAAATTCCGCCTCCAATAGCCGATGGATTGTCTTGGCCTCCTCCCCGGTGGCCTCAGACATTCTTTTCGCGGCTCGCCCGGTAGGCGCGGCGAGAGCGACACTGTACCCCATCTGGCCGAAAATACGAATCAACGCCTTGATAACCGTGGTTTTGCCCGTACCCGGTCCTCCGGTCAACACCATCACTCCCGAGGTCATGGCAGCGATGATGGCCTTTTTCTGCATGACGGCATAGTTTAAGCCGCTTTCCGCTTCAATGATGGCAATTTCCCTTGTCACATCCGTCACTGGCGGTTGAAATGCGCCCCTTTCAAGAATCGCCGTCTTTCTTGCGATGTACAGTTCCGCCTCGAAATTTTTTATCAGGTAAATACACTGTCTTTTTCCGCTTTTAATGCTCTTGAGTTGATTTTGAGAGAGCAGCCTGTCCACGGCCATCTCGGCGTCTTCCTCCTCAACGTTTAAAAGACGTGCGACAGTGGGAACAAGTTTGTCTCTTGGAATATATACATGTCCGTTAAGCGCCGCATGATAGTTTAGGACATAAAGAGCACCCGCCTCCACGCGC
>CANQNM010000104.1 GCA_947625265.1 uncultured Clostridia bacterium | reverse complement strand
CTCCCGCCGGATGGCGCCGATGGCCGCAAAACAGGGAGCACAAAGCAAATTGAACACCAGGAAAGAAAATCCGCTCACACCGGTAAACGCCTCCGCGATGCTTCTGTAAACATTTCCTGCGCCGCCATACAGAATGCCCATGGTACCCACAATGTTTTCCTTTGCCACCAGCCCCGTGATGGAGGCTACCGCCGCCTGCCACGTTCCAAAGCCAAGAGGTTTGAAAATCCACGCGATGACCGTGCCCGCGTAGGCAAGCAGCGAATGATCGATCTCCTCTTCGGCAAGCATCCGGAAGGAGCCGTCTACCACGCCGAAATAGGTGGTAAACCAGACAAGGATGGTAGAAAGAAGGATGATGGTTCCGGCTTTCTTGATAAAGGACCAGCCCCGCTCCCACATAGAGCGCAGCACATTTCCTACGGTGGGCAGATGGTATGCGGGAAGTTCCATAACAAAGGGCGCGGGATCCCCGCTGAACATCTTCGTTTTCTTTAACATGATGCCCGACAGGATGATTGCGGCTACACCGATAAAATATGCCCCGGTGGCCACCCACGCGGAACCGCCGAACAGAGCGCCCGCAATCATGCCGATAAAAGGCATCTTCGCCCCGCAGGGAATGAATGTGGTGGTCATGATGGTCATTCTGCGATCCCGCTCATTCTCAATCGTTCTGGAAGCCATAATTCCCGGCACGCCGCATCCGGAACCGATGAGCATAGGGATAAAGGATTTTCCGGACAGCCCGAATTTCCGGAACACACGGTCAAGAACGAAAGCGATACGCGCCATGTATCCGCAGGCTTCAAGGAATGCCAACAGCAGGAAGAGCACCAACATCTGGGGAACAAATCCAAGTACCGCTCCAACGCCGGCGACAATGCCGTCGAGAATCAAACCGTTCAGCCACTCCGGCGTGTTGGCGGCGTCCAAACCCATGCCCACAAGCACAGGAATGCCTTTTACCCATACCCCATACGCCGAAGGATCGGGCGCACCGTAGGATTCCTTATACTCGGTGTTCAGATATTGGGCGACGGCATATTCCAGATCCGCTTTTACGGTGTTTGGATGTTCGGTAACCTCCAGCGTTTCCTCATCTTCCGTCTCATAGACGATAGAAGCATCCTCCGGAACCGCGACAAGCAAATCTTCTAAAGCTTTTTTCGCGATCTCTCCATCATATTCCCCGCTCTCTGTATCAAGCACTCCTCCGATATCTTCGTTTCCGAACTTTGAAGCAAACGCGTCGAGAATGATATCGGTATCGCCATATCGGTCGGAGGCTTTCGCATATGCGCCTGATCCGATACCCAACAGGTGAAATCCGTCCCCGAAAAGTCCGTCGTTTGCCCAGTCGGTGGCCATTGCACCCACTGTTACCATGGAAATACTGTACACAAGGAACATAACAAGCGCAAAAATGGGCAGTCCCAAAAAGCGATTGGTGACTACTTTGTCAATTTTATCGGACACCGAGAGTTTTTCGCCGCTCTTTTTCTTTTGGCATGCTTTGATCACTTCCGCAATATACTCATAACGCTGGCCGGTGATGATGCTCTCCGAGTCATCCCCGCACTCTTCCTCCACCTTTACGATGTCTTCTTCAATATGTTTCAAAACTTCTTCGCTCAGTTTCAGGCTCTCCCGTACCCGTTCGTCGCGTTCAAAAAGTTTGATCGCATAAAAACGCCTCCTTTTTTCAGGGAGATTCCCAAGCGCTTCCGTCTCTATACGGGTAATCGCTCGCTCCACCGCGCCGTCGAAGGAATGCGGCGAAGGGGATTCTTGATTTTTTGCAGCTGCTATGGCAGCTTTTGCCGCTTCGGCGACGCCTTCGTTTTTCAAAGCCGAAATCTCTACCGCTTTGCACCCGAACCTCTTTTCCAATTCCGACAAACGGATGGTATCGCCGTTTTTACGTACCGCGTCGATCATGTTTACGGCGATCACCACGGGAATACCCAGTTCCGTAAGTTGTGTGGTAAGATATAGATTCCGCTCAAGGTTGGTCCCGTCCACAATGTTCAGAATCACATCGGGACTTTCTCCCACAAGGTAGTTCCTTGCTACAACTTCCTCAAGCGTGTAGGGAGAAAGGGAGTAAATGCCCGGAAGGTCCGTGATCACCACGTCGCTCTGACGTTTCAACCTTCCTTCCTTCTTTTCCACCGTCACACCCGGCCAGTTCCCTACGAACTGGTTGGATCCTGTGAAGGCGTTAAACAATGTGGTTTTGCCGCTGTTTGGGTTACCCGCCAACGCAATTCTTATGGGTTTTTCTGTTTTTTCCATATTTATCACCAATCCTCTCTGAATGCCGCACCTTTTCTTTATACGCGACACTGCTTCTCCTCCGGTTTTTCTTCCCCGCTGGTTTTGTGTTCCCGATCAAAGATGCTTTGACCTCACTTTTTGGTTAGCGTTTGCTAACTTTTTGCTTTTTCAATAGACGGCGCTTGAGCATTTCGCCTCTGCCGTCCTCAGTTTTTCTCTTGCATATTTTATTCCACTTCAACCATTTCGGCATCCGCTTTCCGAAGGGACAACTCATATCCGCGCACCCGCACTTCCACGGGATCTCCCAACGGCGCGGTCTTGCGAATATACACTTCGGTACCTTTGGTCAGCCCCATGTCCATGATTCGCCGTCTCACCGCCCCTTCTCCGTGAAGTTTCACAACCTTCAATGTTTCACCGATCTTTCCGTCTCTTAAAGTTTTCATACCTGTGACCGTTCCTTTCCCGATTTTTTCAGAATTTTTCAGGTTCTTTAAGTCTAATCCTTCGCTGTTTTCGCCCCTTCAAAAGGATTCGAAGGTACACCGCCCCAACGTAAGGCCGTCATTGGGTTTAAAACAAACCGTTTTTCGGACTTGTTTTTTGCGGCGTCTTTACACCATGATTTTTACAGCCGTCTCTCTGCTGACCGCAACCCGCGAATTTTTGACATTCACAATAAGACTTCCGCCGATCGCAGCGACGACCGTCACCCGGCATCCCGGTACAAATCCCATGGTTTCAAGATGTTTCTTTGTTTCCGGCGAGCCGCCGATCCTTTTGATGACCTTCTCTTCCCCGACCTCCGCCATTGCCAAAGGCATCACAAATTCCCTCCTCCGGTTTTTATACTTTGTAGTTAGCATATGCTAATCGCAGGAATAGTATAACACATTTCGGGGATTTGTCAAGGTCTTTGACTGCAAAAATCAAAATTCAGCGCAATTCACAAAGAAGTTAGCGTATGCTAACTTCCGATTCAGTAAAAATGCACACTTGATTTTGCCTTCCCGACATGCTACACTGAACCGTACCGAAGAAAACGCAAGAGGAGGACGTCGGAAAGTCATGGCAACAGATCTCTTTTATATCGAAAAGGGCAAGGGATTTCCTCTGATACTTTTGCATGGGAACGGCGAAGATCACACCTATTTTCAAAAGCAAATCCAATATTTTTCGGCGTTTTTCAGGGTGATCGCGGTAGATACCCGCGGACACGGTCGTTCTCCCCGCGGCGCCGGTTCCTTCACCCTCTGTCGCTTTGCTGATGACCTGCATACACTGACAGAAGAACTGGACATTTCGGCTTTTCACCTTCTGGGATTCTCAGACGGCGGAAATATCGCCCTGCACTATGCCCTCAAACATGGCGAAAAACTGCGAAAACTGATTCTCAACGGCGCCAATCTCTACCCTTCGGGAATGAAAAGCGGCGTACAAACCCTCATTTTTTTGCAGTACGCCGCGCTGTGCCTCCTCGCGCCCTTTTCTCAAAGTGCCAGACGCCAAAAGGAAGTGCAGGGACTGATGGTGCATGAGCCCCACTTTCGGCCGGAACAACTGAAAGCCCTTGAAATACCGGTTCTCGTTTTGGTGGGCGACAGAGACATGATCAAAAGCAGTCACTCGTATCTCATCTCCTCCTCTCTGCCAAACGGTCAACTGATCACGCTCAAGGGCAGCCACTTCATCGCCCGGGACTGTCCGGATGTTTATAATGAAACGGTTATCAATTTTCTGAAAGGAAATTCATGAATTTAGAAATAAAGATTGCTTTTGGAATTCTTCTTCCCTTTCTGGGCACGGCGCTGGGAGCATTTGCGGTCTTTTTCTTAAAAAAGGATCTCGGCGGCCATATACAAAAAGGGCTGTTGGGGTTTGCTTCCGGCGTAATGATTGCCGCCTCGGTGTGGTCCCTCATCATCCCGGCGGTGGAACTGTCCGAGGGATACGGGAATTTCGCCTTTTTTCCCGCCGCCGCAGGATTTCTTGCCGGAATCGCTTTTCTCCTGATTCTGGATCTGCTGGTTTCCCGCCTGCACATAGAAAAAAGAAAAAAGGGGGAGCAAAAATTCTCCCCCGGCCGTTCCTTCATGCTGGTTTTGGCAGTGACCCTGCACAATTTCCCCGAAGGGATGGCGGTGGGCGTGGCATTCGCCGGACTGCTCTCGGGAAAGGGCGCCGTTACCTTTGCCGGAGCGATGGCTCTCTCCCTGGGGATCGCCATACAGAATATCCCCGAGGGTGCCATTATTTCCATGCCTCTGTCAGCCGACGGATACGGTAAAAAAAAGTCCTTTTTATACGGTGTGCTCTCCGGTGTTGTAGAACCGGTGGGAGCGCTGCTCGCCCTGTTGCTCACCTCGCTCTTCTCGACCGTTCTCCCGTTTCTTCTCTCTTTCGCCGCCGGTGCAATGATCTACGTGGTAGCGGATGACCTGATTCCCCAATCGCAGTTGGAAAAACACTCCTACACCGCCACCGTGGGTGTCGCCCTCGGGTTCACCGCGATGATGGTTCTTGACGTAGCGCTGGGATAACAGTCTCCAAAAATCCGAAGGGAATGGCCCGGCAAAGGCAGGTGTCTCTACACCGTGATTCTTTGCCCCGCCGGAAACTCCGCAAGGAGGCGTCCCCGCTCAAACACCCGTGTTTTTTCGCGGTCGGCGTAGATTTCCAACGTCATCCCGCACAGTTCAAGGTTTTGGATGTGAAGGTGGGAAAGTGCCTCAGGCAGACGGGGACAGAGAGAAAACCGGCGAAGTCCTTCAGGTTTGATTCCTAAAAATCCCTCGGTGATCACCCTGCAAAAAAGGGCGCTTTCCCCCGACAGATGCCTCATGTTCCCTTCCGGCCACGCCTCCACCGGATAGGGAACGCGGTCGCCCAACAGCCTTTTCTCTATATAATGCATAAAACTTTCAAAAACTCTGTTCTCCATGCCGCACAGGATCGCACCCTTGTATCCGTAAAGGGCGGCCCTGTCCCAAACGGTGTCAGTAGGGTTTTCCTTTCCCCGCTCACAGGAGAGCATTCCGTTTTCCGTCAAAAGATAGGGAGACAGCATGGCGTTGACCGTACCCTCCTTCCGCTCTTCCAGACCCATCACTAGGGGCAGACAGATCCAACTCCGCAGAGTGTCGAAGCCCTTGGAATACCGGTAGGTGCGATAGCCGTGTAAATCCGCTCCGAAATAATTTTCAATGGCAAGGGCGAGACTATCCGCCCTTTTTTCATATTCACCGGCCAGAACCTCCTCTCCCAGTTCCCTTGCAAGAATCGCAGCATTTCTCAGTCCCCCGTAGCAAAGACAGGAAGTGGAAAGATTGGCTCTTCGATCGGTGGGAAAACGTCCCTCCAGTTCATCGGTGTCCGAACCGATTACCCCCTCCGGCAGGGTTTTTCGCGCGCAATATTCGGCGCACCATTTGATGGCTTCCCACAATTCCCGCGCCACCTCTTCCCTTCCGCTGTAAAGGCAGAAAAGACCCGCGCCGTAGAGATACATGGCGGCGTCCCCCCGGTCTCCCGCTCCTTCCCAGATATCCATACCCTCGGCGATCACCGAGGAGGGTATGGAACGGTAGCAGTCGTCCATAAAAGGAATATATTGCCTGTATGCATTCATACTCGCCTCAAAAGCGAGAGCGTCGCCTAGAGTTGCAAAGAAAGGGCCGGCGTATTCGATTTCGTCGTTGCACCAAGTGGCGGCATAGTAACTATGCCCGCCGGGGCTGTGCAGTACTCCCGTCTGAGTTCTGAAAATACTCTCCGCAGCGCGGAGTTTGGCGAAAGCAAAAAAACGGTCCAGCAGCGCGTTGCCGCTCTCAAGACTGCACTTTGAAAAGAGTTCTCGCACACGTTCGCGCCTCTTGGAGAGTTCCGATGACGCGTCAGGAACCGGTTTCTTTTCATTTGCGATTCTCCCCAGGTAGCAGACGTCAAAAACCGTTTCTTCCCCGCTTTTGAGAATCCGCCGCTCCTCCTCTGCCAGTGCCTCCACCCTGTAGCACCCTTTGGTACCCCTGCCCCTGCAAAGGGGCTCGGCGCGGGATGGACGCAGAGATACTTCCACCTCTTTCTGGGAGACGTTTGAAAGAAGAATTCGCTCATAGGCCGCTCTTTCCTCATCTGC
>CANQNM010000103.1 GCA_947625265.1 uncultured Clostridia bacterium | reverse complement strand
AACATCACGGCCTCTACGCCCATACCTCTGGAAAGAAGTTGGGAAAAGAGAAACACCGTGAAGAGCATTTTTAAGCACTGTTCCATGATGGAAGAGAGGGCGGTTTTGTATACCCTGCGCGTGGCGGTGAAATATCCCGAAAGACATGCGGTCAGGGCCGAAACCGGCAATGCGGGGCAGAGAGCACGCAGGCAGAGAACGCTTTGCCGGTTGGAAAGCACATGTTCCCCTAGAAAAGAGGAGAGCGAGAAAAGCAGCGAGGCGGAAAAAAGTCCGAAAACAAGACTGTAGATCATGCACCCCGCAAGGGAGCGTCTCGCTTCGCGGGGCGTGGAAAGTGCGAGCGCATCGGCAACCAATCTTGTACATGTCAGATTGATGCCGGAGGTGGCAAAGGTCACCGCCAGTCCGTAAACCGTGGAGATGAGCGACAGCATGCCCATTCCCTCCGCGCCCAGTTTTCCGCTGATATAAACATTGTACGCCATGCCGGCGAAGCGCAGGATCAGCGATACACATGAAACGATCAGACCGTTGAGAATATACAGTTTGGCTTTCCGCATAAAAACACACCTCATAAAACAGTGATACCATCTTATGAGGCGAGTCGCTTTTATATGTTTTTGTCCTTCAAACCGCCGGGAGTCTCCGGAACGTCCGAACTCTCGGAATCCTTCGAAAAAGAGGGAAAATAGTCGGGAAATATCGAGAGAAATTCGATATTTTTCAGAGGAGCATTGAAACTTCGACCGTCGAGATAGGAGAGAATTCCTGCGTTTCCGACGAATTTAAAAGTCAGACGGTAGGCATACAGCGCCTGAAAGCGCCGCCCTTCGCGGCGATCCTCCCGGTTTAAGCCGTATTTTCCGTCTCCCAATAGGGGATGCCCAATGTGGGCGAGGTGCGCGCGGATCTGGTGGGTGCGCCCGGTGAGCAAATGCACCTCCAAAAGAGTGCACTCCCCGTGTGCGGCGAGTACCCTGTATTCGGTTCGGATTTCTTTTGGATCGCCGAAGATCGGCTTTTGATCAAATACCCTTACCTGATTGTTTGCACTGTCCTTGACAAGATATCCGGAAAGCAGTTCATGTCTTCTTTTGAAGACTCCGTGAACGGCGCAGAGGTATCGTTTGTCAAGACCGCCTAAGCGGATCTGTTCGTTTAGAATTCTCAGGCTCTCAGCGTCCTTAGCCGCCAGAACGATTCCGCCGGTGTTGCGGTCGATGCGATTGCAGAGCGCCGGAGCGAAGGACTGTTCGTTTTCCGGATCATAGTTTCCGGTTTGTATAAGGTGCGCCTTGATGTGGTCGATCAGCGTCCCGCTGTCCTGTCGATCGTCGGGATGTACCGACATCCCGGGCTTTTTGTCTACAAGCAGAATGTGCGAATCCTCATAGAGAATCGAGAGATTGGGTTTCAAGCGTGTAAAAGCGTTTTTCGCTTCTTCTTTTTTAAAAAATTCTTCGGGAAGGAAGATTTGAAGGGTATCGCCCTGTGAAAGAATCTGGTTTTGCTCGGCGCGTTTGCGGTTGACCTTGATCTTTTTCTGACGAATTCCCTTATACATCATGGAGGGTGGGAGGTTTGAAAACGTCTTTAAAAGAAATTTGTCTAAGCGCTGCCCTCCGTCGTTCTTTAGAACTGTCAGTTCAATCATCGCGCGTTCCTTTCCCGGGACGGTCCCGTACCGCTTGTGTCACGGATTGCGCACTGTCCCCGGGCGGTGTTTCCGGGTCGAGTTCCTCTTCTTTTCCTACATCCCCTTCATCGCTTTCGCCCTCTGCTCCCTTTTGGCCGCGTTCATTCACTTTGTCGCGTTCATTCGCCTGAGGGTTTTGAACATTTTCAGATTTATCGCCTTTGCTGCCTTTGCCGTTTTCGCCGTCTTCGGCATCCGTACCCACGGCGCTGTCAAACCGGTTTTTTAGGAGATCTTCAGATTTTTCGCTTTTTTTGCCCTTTTCGCTGTCTCTGCCGCGCAGCGATGGATCCTTCCGCTTTTTCAGGGCATAGAGAAGGGCGGCACACGGAAAATACAGAACGCACTGGAGCAGGAATCCCACGGCAATGTTGCCGGTGAGGTAGCACAGAGGAAGAACCGGCAGAAATGGAAGGAGAAGATAGGAGAAATGCGAGGGGGAAAGCCCTTTGGAAAAGACGCAGAGAACGGCGCACCCCAGCAGTGTCAGGAAACCGTAGGCGATGCCTTCACCCGTGACGTATAGGCTTCGGGAAATGTGCGACAGGTCGGACCGGCCAATGAGCCACCGCTGTAAAAGAAGAAAGATCAGGAAAGCGGCGCACGAGAGAATTTTAGGATACAGATTCGGACCGACGGCGGCGTGCAGAAGAAGCGCCACAGGCAGTATGGGTGCGGAAACCATGATCAGAAGCAGGAAATGGATGACCGTTTTCCATCCCAGATATTTTGCGGTGATTTTTTGCATGATTCAATCCCCTTTTTTCTTTTTTTGCAGCTGTTTCGCCGCAGATGACTTGAAATTCTCCAAAACGGGGAACCGCTCTTCAAAAACGCAAAGAAAATGTCGCGGAAAAGAGATTGCGGCAGAGGGTTTTGGAAAAAGCGCGGAGTGCGCTGGACGCGGGATCTGATAAAAAGAAGGAATAGAGCGCAGAGTGCGCCGGACGCGGGGTAGGGTAAAAAGAAGAAACAGAGTGCGGAACGCGCCGGGAAGTTTAGACACGGGAAAACGCGAAGGACGGACGGGTCGGAGGGCGCGAACTAAAAATTTCGAAATGCGAATGCCCAAAATCGCGGCGGCGTATAAGAGATGAATTTTGAAGGTTGAAAAAAATCGCCGCGAACAGCCTACCGTCCGCGGCGTGGTGGAGACAACTGGAATCGAACCAGTGACCTCTTGCATGTCAAGCAAGCACTCTAACCAGCTGAGCTATGCCTCCGTGCAGGGTACATCATACCATAGGGTTTCGGGTTTGTCAAGAGAAACGGGAGAAAATTTAAAATTTTTTCGGTGCGGTAGGTTTCAGTAAATTCTCAAAACGAATGCAGCAGTACAGTGGAAGGGTGCGGGAAGTGTGTAAATTTTCGAAGGAAAGGCATCAGTGCAATTTAGAAACCGCATCCAGTGCGAGAAAGATTTTTCTGAAGAATTTAACTTGGGCGAAGGAGACTTCAGACGGCGGGAAACCGGGAAACGGGGAAACCGATAGACCGGGAGATCGGGAGATAATGCAAAGTTTTTTTATTTGTTCTTTCTCGCGTTTCTTATAGGTACTGCAACTGTTTTTCACGGTAAACGCAAGGACTTCTCCGTTGTGCATTTACTTTGAGAATTTACTTGAAAATTTACATTAGAGGATAATTTCAAGAAAACTATTGACAAAAGGAAAAATTTGCGTTATAATCCTCCTTCAGAGGGTCGCTTGATGGAGCGCAAAATCCCGGGCGATTTTCTCCTTGCCGCAGGGTAAATTTATATATCGTATGTCCTGCGGCCATAAGTCCATAGGGAGGTGTAAAGAACATGGCAAAAACAAACGCGTCTTACGAGACGATCTTTGTTGTCGATCTCAGACTTGGCGAAGAGGTTGTGAAAAGTGTTGTGGAGAAATTCACTGCGCTGATCGCTTCCAATGGTGAAATCGTCGAGGTCAACGAGTGGGGCAAACGCAGATTCGCATATCCGATTGACGACGCAAACGAAGGGTACTATGTGTTGGTGAGTTTTACCGCGCCCGCAGCATTCATTGCGGAACTGGAAAGAATTTACCATATCACAGAGGGTGTTATGCGTGCGATTACCGTGAAGAAGGAAGTTTGAGAAAGGGGAAACGAGAATGGCAAATTTCAATTTCAACAAGGTGATCATTGGCGGTAGGATGACTGCCGAACCCGAATTGAAACAGACGACCAGCGGCATTCCCGTGCTTACCTTTTCTGTGGCGGTCAACAGAAGGATCGCCAAAAACACTGAACAGAAAGCGGATTTCATCAATTGCCGCGCGTGGAGAGAACGCGCCGAGTTTATTTCACGCTATTTCCACAAAGGCAGTTCCATTTCGGTTGTGGGCACGCTCCAACAGAACAACTGGGTGGACCAGCAGGGCGCGAAGCACAGCACCTATGAGGTGGTTGTGGATGAAGTCAATTTTGTGGACAGTGCTTCCGAAAGCCGCTCTCAGGGCGGCGGGTACAATCCGTACAGCGCCGAACAGTCCGGCTACGCCGCCGGAACCGCGGAGGATGCGTCTAAGTTTGAACAGGTCGAAAATGAAGACGATCTTCCCTTTTAAAGATTGAAATAGGAGGATTTCGTAGGATGGATACCGAAAAAACCATTGATACCGCCGTGACCGCGGAGGAAACGGCAAAAACCGCGGCGCCCGAAACGCCCGAAACGCCTGTGACGCCCTCGGCTGAGGCTGCCGAAACCGTAGCGCCCACTCCCGAAGGGGAAACTGCCGCTCCGGCTGAACCGACTGAAAAGCCTGCAAAGGCTCCCTTCCGCCAGAACAACGTCAACCGCAAGAGAAGAAAGATTTGCGTTTTCTGCGCGGAGAAGGTAACGTGCATTGATTTTAAGGATGCGGGAAAACTGAAAAAATTTACCTCAGAGCGCGGAAAGATTCTTCCCAGAAGAATCACCGGCACCTGCGCGCTGCACCAGCGTCAGTTGACCACCGCCATCAAGAGGGCAAGGCAGATCGCGCTTCTCCCTTATACCACCGATTGAATCGACGGGTCAAGTCCACCCCCCGAAGGGGGTGGATTTTTTATTTCCAATATTTTATCATTTGATTTTATAAAACAGTCAAAAAATTTTTTAAAAAAATCTTGTAATTGCTATTGACAATCACGTGATTGTGTGTTATAATTTTGTCAAGCAAGAGGAACGAGGAGGCAGCGTATGATCGAACTTAAAAATTTACCGGGAACAACGGTGGCGTTTGACAGAAAGAAGGATGCTGAAACCATTTTGGACGGCTTGTTTTCGGTAGGAGGATTGGTGTTTTCCCAATTGTCGGCGTTGACCGGACTGGAAGGATATATGATCCAGAATTGGGTGAAGCGGGGATTCCTCACACCCCCTGTGGGGAAGAAATACACGAAAAACCAGTTTTGCCGTCTGATCACCATCAATCTTCTGAAAGACAGTCTGAGCATACCGGAAATCGTCGGTTTGCTGTCCTATATCAACGGACAACTCAACGATGAAAGCGACGACATGATCGACGATTCCCTGCTGTACATCTATTTCACAAGGACCCTTCTTCTTGCAAATGAAGAAACCGTGGAGAGCGCGCGCTCCGCGGCGTTCGAAGTCGTAAAGGATTTTACCGAGTCGGAGCCCGGGTGCAGGGAACGGCTTGTGGAGGTTCTTTGCGTGATGTTCATCGCGTACAGTTCGTCGATGCTGCGCAAAACGGCAAAAGAGTTGGTGAAAAATCTGCCTGCCGCTCCCCTGTCGCGACGCGAAGAATCCGCTTTTTGAGAAAACCGACATAAAAACGCAAAAGGAGAAGTTCTCCCATTTTAAATCTGAACCTGAAATGAGAAAGGAAAGGTGAAAACCATGATTTGGATTGCAACCGCATTGGTCACATTGTTTGTTTCGTTCGTTTTACTGGGCACTTCGTTTAAGAAAAAGGATTGGAAGTTTCGACCCAGACAGATTCTCTGCATACTGTCACTGTTTCTGATTGTACCCGGGTGCTTTGCCACCGTTCCCACGGGACATACGGGAATTCTGACCACTTTTGAAAAGGTGGAGGATCAGACATTGGAGGCAGGACTGCATGTCATTTTTCCCTGGCAGAAGGTGGTGGCGCTGGACAACCGGACGCAAAAAGCGACGGTGGATATGTCCTGCTTCTCTTCGGATATCCAGGAGGTGCAGGTGATCTATTCGATCAACTACCAGATCAGCAAAGAAAACGCGCAGAATATCTATAAATCCATAGGAGCGCACTACTATGAGACGGTGATGATTCCGCGTCTGCAGCAGGCGGTGAAGTCGGTGGTGGCCAAATATACCGCCGAAAGTCTTGTGGCCTCCCGAGACGAAATGACCCAGAGAATCCAGCAGCTTCTTGAACCGAGTCTGAAGGAGTATAACATCATCGTGGTCAACACCGCTGTGGAGAACATGGACTTCTCCGACGCCTTTACAAACGCCGTGGAGGAGAAACAGGTTGCCGAACAGCAGAAACTGAAGGCCAAGACCGAGCAGGAGCAATTGACTTTGGAGCAGGAGGCCAAGGCCGAGCGGGAGGTCATCGCGGCGGAGGCAGAAGCCGAAGTCAACAAGATCAAAGCGGACGCCGAGAAATACGCAAAAGAACAGGAATCCGCCGCCAATAAAGCGCTTGCCGAATCGCTTACACCCGAACTGATCAGGTACTTCGCGATCAACCGTTGGAACGGCAAACTGCCCGCATACTATGTGACCGGAGTAGACGGCGTTCTGCCTGTCCTCGGGGAATTGGGCGG
>CANQNM010000102.1 GCA_947625265.1 uncultured Clostridia bacterium | reverse complement strand
GAACATCCCCATTTCTTGTAAATTTTCACGGCGACAGCCGTTCCGAAAAAGCGGGAAGCAAACATCATAGTGCTTCTCATACCGGATTGCGCAGCAAAACTTTCGCCTGCTTCCTTTGCTTTTTTTAGCGAAATACCGTTGATACGCGCCAAAAATTCAGGATTCTTTTCAATTACCTCGAAAGTTTCTTCACCGAAAACATCAATGATTTTTTTTGCGGTGACCGGTCCGATGCCCTTCACCGCTCCTGAACAGAGATACTTGAGCATCGCTTCCCTGCCCACGGGCATCTCCTTTTCATAGTTCTCTATGTGCAGTTGTCTCCCGTAGTTCTGGTGGATCTCCCAATGCCCCGTCACAGTGATGTTTTCACCCTCAGAAACGAAAGGAAACTCGCCCACCGCGGTAATCGGTTCTTCGCTTTCCCCACAGGAAAGAATCAGAACGGTATAACCGTTAATTTCGTTATGGTATACTACTTCTTCTATGGTTCCGCTATAATGGCAAAGTTCACCCCTCTGCTCTGCGCCGTTCACCGTTTCACTTCCTTTCTTGAGGTATTACCGTCTAATCCCTACATTCCAGACGTACCCCCAACTTTTCGTAGGGCCGTTCAAATCGGGAACGGACGAACCATTCATCAAGAGATCCTGCCTGAACACAACAGGAAAGTTTGCATGGACAGCCCGTTCCGTTCGGACATGTACACAAACTCTTTAGTGTTGTCCCAAAAGCAGGTCGATTTATTTTTTCTTTTCCAGGGGTTCTTCGCCGTCTTTCGAACGCTTCGAATTTTCCTTAAATTTCTCCTTTTCTCCGGATTTCGTCGCATCGTTTGTGTCTGTTTTTTCGTCTTCGCCGTCCTTTTCCGCCTTTTTGCACTCCATATACAGTTTTTCCCCCAAAGTTGTCAGGCAAACAAACAGAAAAAACGCCGCCACCGTTGCGACCAAAGCCTCCAGAAAAAGTGTCAATCTACAGCCCTCCTCTTTACCGTTTCTCTACCGTCAATATATGCAGATCACAGAAAAAGGTGCTGTAAGAACAGATCTCTCTATTTTCCCAGAAGCGCCGACAACTTTTCAGCCATATCGGTTTTTTCAAACTTCACGCCCAAATCCTCCCTGCCCATATGACCGTAGGCAGCGAGATTCTTGTAAATAGGCTTTCTCAAGTCAAACCGTGCGATGATAGCGGCCGGACGAAGATCTATGTTCTTCAACACTGCCCGGGTGATATCCTCTTCCTCTACTTTTCCGGTTCCGAAGGTGTCAATGCGTACCGAAACGGGGTTCGCTATGCCAATGGCATAGGCCAATTGCACTTCGCATTTCTTCGCAAGTCCCGCAGCAACCACATTTTTGGCGATATATCTTGCGGCATATGCAGCGGAACGATCCACCTTTGTCGGATCCTTTCCCGAGAAAGCACCGCCTCCGTGTCTGGAATATCCGCCATAGGTATCCACAATAATCTTTCTGCCGGTAAGTCCGGAATCTCCCTGGGGACCTCCTACCGTGAATCTTCCCGTGGGATTCACATAAATTTTCGTGCGTTCATCAAACAATTCCGCCGGAACCGTAGTCTTTATCACTTCTCTTGTAAGATCTTCTCTGATCTGCTCAAGAGAAACCGCCGGATCGTGCTGACTGGAAACCACCACCGTATCGACGCGTACCACCCGATCTCCATCATATTCAACGGTCACCTGTGTTTTTCCGTCGGGACGCAAGTAGGAAAGTGTACCGTTCTTTCGCACCTCCGTGAGTTTTTTAGCCATCCTGTGTGCGAGGGAAATGGGCAGCGGCATCAGTTCCGGCGTCTCATCGCAAGCATAGCCGAACATCATCCCCTGATCTCCCGCGCCAATATCAAATTCATCCGTGATCTGTCCCTCTTTTTTCTCAAGGCATCTGTCTACACCCAGAGCAATATCAGGAGATTGCTCATGAATGGCCGTGATCACCGCGCATGTATCGCAGTCAAATCCGAATTTCGCACGGTCGTATCCGATTTCCCTTATAGTTTGACGGACAATGGACTGAACATCAATGCTTGCTTTTGTCGTAACTTCTCCCATCACGTAAATGATTCCTGTGGTCGCGGTGGTTTCACACGCCACTCTTGACATCGGATCCCCCGCTAGCAGTGCATCGAGAATAGCATCCGATATTTTATCGCAAATTTTATCGGGATGTCCCTCGGTCACCGATTCGGACGTAAACAGTTTTCTATTCATACTTTTTTCCTTCTTTCCGGAGGAGGGTTTAAAACAAAATAAAAAGTCCCCGGCTCCCCGAGGATATCCTTATGATTCTCATCTCTCGGGAATTGGCACCTTACAATCGCAGGTTGCCGGGCTTCACAGGGCCGGTCCCTCCGCCACTCTTGATAAGATTGATGTGTTTTTATTATAGCATATCTTTCATTTCTTTGCAAGGGGAAAAAATAAAAAATCTCCTTTTTCCATTTTAAATAACATGTTTTTTAAAACACCAACAACGCCATTCTGAAATGCTTTCCTCAACGCAAAGTGTTTTCACCGTTTCAACCGTTTTGGAAAGCGCCATTTCTGTCACCGTGCTTCGACAAACAAATCAGAAGGAACTCTTCGCAATTTCTGAAAATGTCTTTGAAACGGCACAAAGATTTTTCAAACGCCCTTGAAATACAAAAAGGGGAAACTTCCGCCAGGCACTGAAACTTTTTCATATTTCATTCGTTTTCTGTCTATCCTTTCCCGATTTTCCTGATCTTTTGTATTGTCTTTCCGCAATTTTCATGCTAACATTGTACGGAAATGAAAGAAAGGAGAACATCCATGAAAAAAACAAAAATAATTGCTTCTCTGCTTGTCCTCTCGTTCCTTCTTTTCTGCTTTCTGCCTATTGTCTCCCTGGGGGCAGAAGCAAAAGGGACGCTCACTTTGAAAAGCGGCAAGAAACTGTCTTTGCAGAAGTTTGATAACGACTGGTACGTATCGCTGTACGCGCTGACTTTGGCTTTAGGGGGAAAGGGAACCTTCGACGGCGCCACCCGTACAATCACCGTTACATACAACGGAAAAAACATTTCCGCCACCAGTGAAAAAACCTATATTCTATCCGGCGAACAGAAATTTTACGGAAAAAAGAACCGCATTTCTTCCAATGTTTTGTATGTACCTCTATCCTCCTGTGCCAAAGCATTTTCCTATGAACTTGACGGCAGCGGATATTCCTTTACCTTCAAAGAATCAAACAGGCAGTCCTCCGAAAAACTTGATGAAGACTGTGTTCTGTGGTTGGCGCGAATTATCTATTGTGAAAGCAGAGGACAGCCCTATGAAGGGCAGTTGGCAGTAGGTACGGTGGTCATGAACAGAGTCGCATCCAAAGATTTTCCCAACACCATTTATTCTGTCATTTTTGACACCAAATACGGAGTCCAGTTTACCCCTGCCGCCACAGGCGCCGTATGGTGTTCACCGGACGATACCGCACTTCGTGCGGCAAAGCAAGTGCTCGGCGGTTACAGAACCGATGAAAAAATTCTTTATTTCATGAATGAGTCCATTGCCGTTTCCAAATGGATCTCAACCAATCGCCCGTATGCGTTCACCATCGGGGAGCACAGTTTTTTCTATTGAAGTCATCCAAACCTCCGGGATTCTTCGATAAAACAGGGGACAAAAAACGCCCGGACAACCGAATGCAAAATGACAAAAACTTCGATCTTCCGCAATAGGAATCGAAGTTTTTTCATTCTCTCGCTTTCTCTTTTTCAATTTTCCCATTTTTCTCAACTTCATCGTTTTTTCAGAGTATCCCCAAAATTTAGCCGTACAGCCTTTCCCGCACCTTACCGAAACTCGAAGCGGCAAGCGCAGGGGCGCGGTTCTGAAAACAGAGCCGCGCCCCTTTTTAAACTGTAAACTGTCTTTCCACCCGCCGACAATCAACGTACGTCCGGCTTATATCCGAAAGAAGCAATCAGGTTTCTGAAATGGTTTCCTCAAAGGACTCCCCGGAAACATCCTCGGAAACATCCTCGGAAGAATTTCTCTCACAGTCCCCGGATTCGCCGTCCTCTTCTCTGTAAAGATCCTCTTCGGCAGGAAGATCCTCCGTCAAATCCTCTTCCTCTTCTTCATCCTCGTCTTCCTCACGGATTCTTTCCGTCATAGGCGGGATGGGCTGAAAGGCCGGTTTTTCAACTGTACATTTGACTTCCACATCTCTGTAGGTTGCCAAACCTGTTCCCGCAGGGATCAGTTTTCCAATGATGACGTTTTCCTTCAATCCCATCAATTTGTCTTCCTTGCCATGAATCGCCGCCTCGGTTAGCACCTTGGTGGTTTCCTGGAAAGATGCCGCGGAAAGGAAGGATTCTGTCTGCAGAGAAGCCTTCGTGATACCCAGCAGCACAGGGGACGCAGTGGCTTTCAAAAGCGTGCGTTCGCCCGCGTCAATCCTTTTCTGGATACGCTCGTTTTCTTCAAGAAACTCGCTGCGATCCACAACCGTTCCGGTCAGAAGTTCCGTGTCACCCTGTTCCTCTACCTTCACTTTCTTCGTCATCTGCCTTGCGATGACTTCGATGTGTTTGTCATTGATCTCCACTGTCTGGGAGCGATAAACCTTCTGAACCTCCTGGATGATATAGTCATACACGGCGTCAAGACCGTTGATACGGATAATGTCTTGCGGACTCTTATACCCTTCTGTCAAAGCAGATCCAGTTCCTACATAATCGCCGTCCTGAACGATCAGATCAAGGTTGTAGGGAATGGGATAGTTGGTGACTTCCCCGTTTGGTCCCTCGATAATAACGTTTTTGGTTTTCTTGTCGTTCTGAATGGTGATCTTTCCGGCGTGTTCCGCCATGATTGCAGACTTTTTGGGTCTGCGCGCCTCGAACACTTCCTCAACTCTCGGCAAACCCTGCGTGATATCCGATCCCGCTGCTCCTCCCGTGTGGAAGTTTCTCATGGTCAGCTGCGTACCCGGTTCACCAATGGACTGGGCCGCCACAATGCCCACCGATTCGCCGATAGACACCTCCTTGCAGGAGGTAGAGAGATCCGAACCGTAGCAGTGGGCACACACACCGTACCTAGATCTACACTGCAAAATGGTGCGGACGTTCACTTCCGTAACTCCAGCTTTTACCACTTCATTCGCCAAAGCATCGGTAATCAGAACATTTCGTTCTATAAGCACTTCACCTGTTTGGGGATGAACTACCGGTTCGTTCGTAAAACGTCCCACAATCCGATCTTTCAGCGTTTCAATGGTTTCCTTCCCGTCCTTGATGTCCGAAACCACAATACCGTCAGTGGTTCCGCAGTCTTCCTCGCGGATAATCACTTCCTGAGACACATCTACCAGGCGTCTTGTAAGATATCCGGAGTCAGCGGTACGAAGCGCTGTATCCGAAAGCGCCTTTCGTGCGCCTCTGGCGGCGATGAAATATTCAAGAATGTTCAGTCCTTCCTTGAAATTCCCCTTGATCGGAATTTCCATGATGCCTCTGCCAGATACCGAGGACATCAGTCCGCGCATACCGGCAAGCTGTCTCATCTGAGTCATGTTGCCGCGCGCGCCTGAATCCGACATCATTTTGATTGGGTTGTAACGGTCAAAACTGGCCTGAAGCGCCGCTACCACATCCTTGGTCGTCTGTTCCCAGATGTGAATCACGTTGTAGTAACGCTCATCATCTGTGAGTTCACCCATCATGAAATGTTCCTGAACTTCATCCACTTCTTTTTCCGCTTTGGCAATCATAGCGTCCTTTTCAGCAGGAACCACAACATCGGCTACCGAAATAGAAATGGATGCTTTCGTGGAATACTTATATCCCATAGATTTGATGTGGTCGAGAACCATCGCCGCAGTGAAGGAATCGTGATTGCGTATGGTTCGGTCAACAATCTGGCCCAATTGCTTCTTGCCGCACACGAAATCAATTTCCAAACTCAACAGTTTTTCCGTAAGTTGTTTCTTTCTGTTCGGATCGCTTTCCGAAAGAATCTCTTCCACAGTCGGACGTTCAACAAATCCCAAGTCCTGCGGAATGCTTTCATTGAAAATCAGCCTTCCCAGCGTCGCATTGATCACGGCGGTAAAGGTGTGTCCGCCGACATCCCTGCTTACCCGCACTTTGATCGGTGCATGGAGACACAACTCCCCGTTCTGATAGGCCATCATGGCCTCGTTTACGTCTCTGTACCAATGTCCTTCGCCCGTCTCTCCCGCCTTGTCAATGGTCAGATAGTAAGAGCCAAGCACCATATCCTGAGAAGGAACAGCCACAGCTCTTCCGTCTGCGGGTTTCAGAAGGTTGTTGGCAGAAAGCATCAGGAATCGGGCTTCTGCCTGCGCTTCCGCCGAAAGGGGTACATGCACCGGCATCTGGTCGCCGTCAAAGTCCGCGTTAAACGCGGTGCATACCAGCGGATGGAGTTTAATTGCCCTTCCCTCCACCAGTACCGGTTCGGACGCC
>CANQNM010000101.1 GCA_947625265.1 uncultured Clostridia bacterium | reverse complement strand
ATTCCCGCAAACGGCGAAGCGAAGGCGGAATTCACCAACACAAGAGAACTTGGAAACCTCACGGTGTCCAAGAAGGTGGTCAGCCCCAGCACGCAGGACAACAATAAGGAGTTTACCTTCACGGTGACGCTGGATGACAAGACGGTGAACGGTACCTTTGGAGACATGACCTTTGCAAACGGCGTTGCCACCTTCACTCTGAAGGATGGCGAGAGCAAGACGGCGAAGGGACTTCCTGCGGGCATGGGATATAGTGTTACGGAGGAAACGTCAGAAAACTTCACTGCAAAGGCAACAGACGACAAGAGTACGATTCCCGCAAACAGCGAGGTCAGGGCAGAGTTTATCAATACAAGGGATACTGGAGATTTGTCGGTTTCCAAAGAAGTGATCAGTTCCAACACACTTGACCATGACAGATCCTTCACGTTCACGGTGACTTTGGATGATGCGACGGTGAACGGCGTCTTCGGTGAGATGACTTTTGAAAACGGTGTTGCCATCTTCACCCTGAAAGACGGCGAGAGCAAAACGGCGACAGGACTTCCTGCAGGCGTAGGATACTCGGTGACCGAAGAATCCTCTGTGGGCTTTGAAACAAAAGTTCAGGGCAACGAGGGCACGATTGTTGCAAATGATATGGCAGAAGCCCAGTTTGTCAACACGAGATTGCCGGGTGACCTTACAGTTTCCAAGAAAGTGATCAGCCCCAGCGCGCAGGACAGCAACAAGGCGTTTACCTTCACGGTGACGCTGGACGACAAGACGGTGAACGGCGTCTTCGGAGATATGACCTTTGAAAACGGTGTCGCCACCTTCACCCTGAAGGACGGCGAGAGTATGTCCGCAACGGGACTTCCCGCGGGCGTGGGATACCATGTCACCGAGGAAGCGTCGAATGAATTCAAGACAGAGTCTGAAAATGAAAAGGGTATCATTCCCGGAAACGGTGAGGAAAAAGTTGAATTCACGAACACAAGAATTCTTGGAAACCTGATCGTTACCAAGAAGGTAACCGGACTTGGAAACAAGAACAAGGACTTCAACTTTACCGTGACTCTGGATGATGACTCTATAAACGGTGTATATGGGGAAATGACATTTAAGAATGGCGTTGCCGAGTTCACTTTGAGACACGGTCAGAGCAAAGCGGCTATCGGTTTACCGGCGGGCGTTGGCTACACAGTGGTAGAGGCGGAATCAAACAGTGACGGCTATTCTACGAAAGCGAAGAACGACGTCGGCACTATTCCCGAAAACGGAACTTCGGAAGTGGAGTTTGTGAACAGCAAACCGGACACTCCTCCGCCTGTCACTGGCGATAGGAACACACAGTTGTGGATCCCTTTGGCAACGCTTTCGCTTACTGGAATCACTGCGAAGGTGCTCTTTGAGAAGAGAAAAAAGAAAACTGTGGTGTGACTGAACAGAACGACTGAATAAAAAAGCAGCGGATGATATCCAAAGTATCATCCGCTGTTTTTTGTGGTTGTAGAGGGCGATACGCCGTAAATGTCGTGAATAATCAAAAAAATGCATCGGTAAAGGGGCAGCGCTTACCGTGACAACCGTGCGGCAATAAGTCTGATCAATTGAAAAAATAAGGAAAGAAAAAGGCGCATAACAGAAGTTAACTGTTATTTTCACCATTTTTATTGTCTGAGTTCCCCTTTCCCGGATATTTCTTAGATGAAATTATACCGTTTTCTCTTTTACACATAATGTAACCCTATACTATGTTGTACTTACCTTGAGAATTTCCCACATTTTCTTTCCCACACTTATTTCCACTGCAAATTCCACTGTGGAATTTTCTTTAGGAATTTACGGGTAGAAAGAAACCTGTCAGAAAATATTGACATCTGAATGCGTTTGTGATATAATACAAAAATAGTGGATAAATATTAAATGAAGTTTGATCAATGCAGACGTCTTTGGCAGGGAAGTCTTACAGTGGGAAGTTCGCCGCGAGAGATTCCGGCCATCGAAGGAAACGCGATTGCAGAAAGATTCTCCGCCGGGAAGAGGTGGTGCGGTGAAAGTTGGATTTGTCGGTGCTGGTAAAGTCGGGTGCTCTTTGGGAAAGTTTTTTGCCTGTGGCGGCATTCCGGTGACGGGATATTTCAGCCGTCGGAGGGAGTCTTCCAAAGAGGCTGCGCTTTTTACCGGTACGAAGGAATATACTGAGATTGGCTGTCTGATCAGGGATAGCGACGCGGTTTTTTTAACCGTTCCCGACGGGGCGATTTTCTCCGTTTACAAAGAGTTGGGAAAATCGGATATTTCAGAAAAAATACTATGTCATTGCAGCGGTGTTCTGACCGCCGCAGAAGCGTTCCCCGATATTGCCCGTCGCGGCGCTTACGGGTACTCGATTCATCCGCTTATTCCCGTTAGCAGCAAAGTCTCGTCTTACAGGGAGTTGGCGGGTGCGTTTTTTTGCATCGAAGGAGAGGGACCGCATCTTTCCTTGTGGAAAAATCTTTTGGAATGTTTGGGCGCGCGGGCGCGCGTTCTTCGTGCATGTGACAAGGTGCGCTATCACGCTGCCTGCGCAATTTCCTCCAACCTGATGTGTGCGCTAATATGGGAGAGCACGGAACTGCTCAAAGGATGCGGCTTTTCCGAAAAAGAAGCGCTGGAGGCGCTTGCGCCGCTGATGCGCGCCAACCTTGAGCATCTTATCGCTAGCGGTCCTGTGGACGCCCTGACAGGCGCTGTAGAACGCGGCGACGCGGACACTGTTCAAAGACATCTGGATTGTTTGGAAAGTCGGGAGGAAAAGGAGTTTTACCGACTTGCTTCCAAAAAACTCTTGGAAATTGCCGCACTTAAAAACCCCCTAAGGGACTACACGGAACTTGAAAAACTGTTGAAACGGGAAAAAAGCCCGGGAGAGAACGAAAATGTCAAATAAGAATACGGTTTCCACTCTATTGGAAATGAAAAGAAGGGGAGAAAAGATCTCTCAACTCACCTGTTATGACTACTCCACCGCCCGTCTTATCGACGGGGCGGGCATCAATACGGTATTGGTGGGGGACAGTCTGGGCATGACTATGCAGGGAAACGAAAACACATTGCCTGTAACTTTGGAGGAGATGATCATCTATGGACGCAGTGTGGTTCGCGGCTGCAAGAACGCTTTTGTGATTGTGGACATGCCCTTCATGAGTTACCAGAAATCGGCGGAACAGGCTTTGGAAAACGCGGGAAGGATCATCAAGGAAACCAACGCAAACGCCGTAAAACTGGAGGGGGCCGTGATCCCGCAGATCAGGGCAATTGTTAAAGCGGGCATTCCAGTGTGCGCACACATCGGAATGACTCCCCAGTCGGTCAACGCGTTCGGTGGATTTAAGGTGCAGGGAAAAGACGAGGAAAATGCAAGACGAATACTGGACGAGGCGCTTGAACTTCAGGATGCCGGCGCATTTATGGTGGTTCTTGAATGTGTGCCGCCGAAACTCTCGGCGCTGATTACTGAAGCGGTGGATATGATCACCATCGGAATCGGGGGAGGCGCGGGATGCGACGGACAGGTGTTGGTATATCAGGATATGCTGCAAATGTCGGGCGATTTTGTGCCCAAATTTGTAAAACATTTTGCGAGAATTGGGGATGCCATGACACAGGCTTTCGTGGCATATGATGCCGAGGTGAAAGCCGGAACTTTTCCCGGACCGGAGCACAGTTATACAAAGAGCGATTGCTCAGACGAGTTTCTGTTCCGTTTGAAAGCGGAATATTCTGAAAGGATGAAAAAGTCATGATAATCGTAACAAAAATATCGGATGTTCGCACACAGGTGGCGGCGTGGAAGGCGGAGGGATTGACGGTGGGGCTGGTGCCCACCATGGGATATCTCCACGAAGGACACGCAAGTCTTGTGGACAAAGCGGTGTCCATGTGCGACAGAGTAGTGGTTTCGGATTTTGTGAATCCGACACAGTTTGGGCCGGGAGAGGATCTGGAATCCTATCCTCGGGATTTTGAGAGGGACTGCGCGCTTTTGGAAGAACACGGATGCCATATGGTGTTTCATCCCGAGGTGTCCGAGATGTATGCACCGGATGCTTGCACATATGTAGAAATTCTCTCGGACATGCCAAAGAAACTTTGCGGAAAAACGCGCCCTATACATTTCCGCGGCGTATGTACGGTGGTTTCAAAACTGTTTAACATTGTCATGCCAGACAGAGCGTTTTTCGGTCAGAAGGATGCTCAGCAATTGGCGATCATCCGCCGCATGGTACGGGATATGTCGTACGGTATTGAAATTATTGGATGTCCCATTGTGCGGGAGGCGGACGGATTGGCGAAATCCTCGCGCAACACATATCTGAACGCGGAGGAGCGCAAGGCGGCGTTGATACTGTCAAAGGCGGTCTTTTTGGGACAGCGGATGGTTTCAGAGGGTGAAAAAGACGCGAAAAAGATTGTGAATGCAATGACGGATCTGATTCAAAGCGAACCGCTCGCGAAAATTGATTACGTCAGCGCGGTAAACGGAACTACCATGGAGGATGTTTTGAAAATTGAAGAGGGTACGCTTGTCGCTATGGCCGTCTATATTGGAAAAACAAGACTGATCGACAATTTTACGGTGGGAACCGACGGATTTTCTATGGGAGAAGGACGGCAATAACGATATGACGGTAGAAATGCTCAAGGGCAAGATTCATCGGGCGACAGTGAAGCAGGCGGAGTTGGACTATGTGGGTTCCATTACGGTTGACAGAGAACTGTTGGAGGCCTCGGGGATTTATGAGTACGAAAAGGTACTCGTCGCAAATGTGGACAATGGAGAACGGTTTGAAACCTATACCATTGCAGGTGAGCCCGGTTCCGGGATGATCTGCCTCAACGGTGCGGCGGCGCACTGCGCGCGAATGGGTGACAAAATTATCATTATGGCTTTCTCCCATATGACGCCTGAGGAGGCGGAAAAACATCATCCGAAGGTGGTATTTGTTGACGGCAGCAATAGAATCACCCGTGTAAGTACCTATGAAAAACATGGTCTTCTGAAAGAATGTTGAAAGACGGAAAAACCGAAAAAATCATTGGAAAGTAAAAGCGGAACGGTTTGTATCCATGCCCAAAAGAAATCCGCGAAAGGCAGGGATGTGGGCCTCCCGGAAAGGAAATTTTCGCTCTTGCGAAAGCGGAGTTCGGAATGGAAAGGATAGACGGTAAGTGCATCATCCTCGGCGTGACCGGGGGAATCGCAGCGTATAAAATGGCCAGTGTTGCCAGCGCACTGCGCAAGGCGGGCGCCGACGTGCATGTAATCATGACGAAGAATGCCACGCAGTTCATTACCCCTCTGACTTTTGAAACGCTCACAGGCAACCGTTGCTCGGTGGATACGTTCGACCGCGATTATAAATACGAAGTCACGCATATTTCTCTTTCAAAGGCTGCGGATTTGATTTTGGTGGCGCCCGCCAGTGCGGATGTTCTTGCAAAAATGGCGCACGGAATCGCAGACGATATGCTTACCACGGTTGTTCTCGCGGCGCGCTGTGTAAAGTTGGTGGCGCCCTCGATGAACACAGCGATGTTGGAAAACCCGATCACACAGCAAAATCTGACAACGCTGCGGCACTATGGATTCGGCGTGATCGAGCCAGCTGTTGGAATGCTTGCCTGTAAGGATGTGGGCAGCGGAAAACTCCCCGAACCTGAAGTGCTCCTTGATTGGATCGCACGGGAACTTTGCAGAAAAAAAACGCTTTCGGGTGTGCGTGTGACAGTGACTGCCGGGCCAACCTGCGAGCCGTTGGATCCGGTACGGTATCTTACCAACCATAGCACTGGCAGAATGGGATACGCCGTTGCGCGTGAGGCCATGCTGCGCGGTGCGGAGGTCACGTTAATCTCCGGTCCGGTCGCTCTTCCTCCGGTTCCTTTTGTGAAAATGCGGCCGGTAAAAACGGCAGCAGATATGTTTCATGAGGTGCAGGAGGTTCTTTTGAAGACCGACATCCTTATCAAGGCCGCGGCGGTGGCCGACTACAGACCTGCTGAGGTTTCGAAGGACAAACTGAAGAAGGACGGGGACGGTCGAACCCTCCGTCTTTCCAGAAATGACGATATTCTGAGTTGGGTGGCGCAGAACCGCCACAAGGGGTTGTTTGTGTGCGGATTCTCCATGGAAACAGAGAATCTTTTCGAGAATTCGGCAGCAAAACTTGAAAAAAAGAAACTTGACATGATTGTGGCAAACAGTTTGAATGTTCCCGGTGCGGGTTTCGGAACCGAGACGAATGTTGTCACGGTGATCACGCCGGACGGCAGAGAGGATTGGCCGTTGATGGGAAAAGACGAGGTAGCACGTAAATTGCTTGATATGATTGAAGAGCGCAGAGGTGCGATATGATTTTGACAGTGGATATTGGGAATACGACGGTCAGACTGTGCGGCCTTGAATGGCAGAACGTGGGCGGCTATGAGGTGCGATACCTAGCAAAAACCGATACACCGCGCGCGTCCGACGCCGGGGAGTGGTTTGAAACGGTCAGGGAATTGCTCAAAAAAGAGGAAGGTTTGCTTGACCGAGTCGAGGGAGCGGTGTTGTGCAGCGTAGTACCGGATCTGACCGAGCCCTT